>JAIRKN010000073.1 GCA_031260095.1 Tannerella sp.
TCAATTTAATAAAGAAAGAGCAATCCAAAAAGAGAAGTGTCAAAGGGAAAAGGTTGGATGCGGGATGGAATAATGAATATTTATTAAAAATCCTAATAAATTAAGATGCGTTTGCCCTGGCAAACTCATCCTTTGGGTTGCATTATCTTTAAAAAATGAGTGAACTCATTTTGTATTTCGCCCGGCTTGCATTATCTTTGCGGGATTCTCAAAAGATCGTATGATACGAAATAGTAAACAAGAATATATCATTCAGTGGATTGTTGGATTAGGAGATTTGACAGTTTTGAACTTTGCATTTTTTCTTATCTACCATCTATTAGATCCGTTTTATACCATGGTCATGATTCCCAAAATGCGGGAGATCATATTATTGTCTAATTTCTGTTATTTTTTTTCGATCTATTTTGTCCCGATGAAATTGCACATGTCGGTCGTTTTTATCGACAAGATCGTGCAACGTTCATTTACTTTTGTCACTACCTACATATTTTTATATGCAACCTGTCTTATTTTTCTCAATGTAGGGAATGATCTGGCTACGTTCCTCATTGTATATTATCTGGCTACGTTACTGATTTTCTCCTTATGGCGCGTGTTGATCCGTATCCTTGTAAAGATTTATCGCCACAAAGGATATAATGCTAAAAATATAATAATCGTAGGCGCAGGCAAAAATGGGATGGAACTTTACCATGTCATCAAGACCGATCTGTCATACGGTTTTAATGTGCTCGGTTTCTTCGATGACAACCGGATACTGAAAGACGTCCTGCCTAACTATCTCGGAACTATCGACCAGATAGAAGCGTTTGTAAAGAACCATGACATAGATGAGATCTATTGTACGATTCCGGGGACAAACAGCGAAAAAATATCCGAACTGCTTAATTTTGCGGAGAAAAATATGATCCGCTTTTATATTATTCCCGAATTTTACAGGAATATAAAAAAGAGCATGATTCTTGAGGTTATGGAATACGTACCGCTGTTAACGTTGCGGACGGAGCCGCTGCAATCTCCCTATAACCGCTTTTTGAAACGTTGCTTCGACCTTGCATTTTCAATCGCCGTATTATTAACCGTTTTTCCCGTCTTATACATCGTTGCCGGGATATTCATCAAAATATCCTCCAAAGGGCCGATCTTATTCAAACAAAAACGTACGGGATTATACGGCCAAATATTCGAATGCTACAAGTTCCGCACGATGCGCGTCAACGAAGAGGCGGACGAACAACAAGCGGTGAAAGATGATCCGCGTACGACCAGAACCGGAAGTTTCCTGAGGAGAACCAATTTAGATGAATTTCCCCAGTTTATAAATGTATTGACCGGCGATATGTCGGTCGTAGGGCCACGTCCCCACATGTTGAAACACACGGAACAATATTCCATCCTGATCGACAAATACATGATCCGCCACCTCGTTAAACCCGGTATCACCGGATGGGCGCAGATCACCGGCTACCGGGGCGAAACAAAGACGCTGGAACAAATGGAAGGACGTGTGAAACGCGACGTGTGGTATCTGGAAAACTGGTCTTTCTTTCTCGACTTGAAGATCATCGTCGTAACGATTATTCAGATGTTTAAGGGCGAAACGAACGCATATTGAAAAAAAACAGTAACTTTACATCCGCATGGGAAGAATTATGGCCATAGATTATGGACGCAAACGCACAGGATTAGCCGTCACCGACACAATGCAAATCATTGCAAACGGATTGACGACCGTCCCGAGCGGCGAGGCAGTCGATTTTATTAAAGCCTATACTTTGCAGGATAAAGTGGATGTATTGGTGGTTGGCGAACCCAAACAAATGAATAACGAACCGTCGGAAAATATGCGCCATGTGGAAGCCTTTGTCAACCGCCTGCGTAAAGTAATCCCCGATATTCCCATTGAATATTTTGACGAACGGTTTACCTCCGTAATGGCGCACAAGGCGATGCTGGAAGGAGGGCTAAAGAAAAAAAAGAGACAGGACAAAGCGTTGGTCGACGAAATCAGTGCGACACTTATCCTGCAAGGATATATGGAAAAAAGAAGAATGACTTTATAAATAGATTTATGATACTACCCATTTACACATACGGCCAGGCGGTTTTAAGAAAAAAGGCCGAAACGGTCGGCAAGGATTATCCCGGTTTAAAAAAACTGATCGACGACATGTTCGAAACGATGTATAATGCCGAAGGGATAGGTCTGGCGGCGCCCCAGATCGGCCTTTCTATTCGCTTGCTGGTAATAGATGCCGATCTCGTATCTGAGAGTCACCCCGAATGTAAAGATTTTAAACGGGTGATGATCAATCCGGAGATCACGGAATTTAGTCGTGAAACGATCTTGCTGGAAGAAGGATGCCTGAGTTTTCCCGGCATACATGAAAAGGTTTCCCGCGCAGTAAAAATACACGTCAGATACCGGGACAGGGATTTTAACGAACAGGAAGAAGAGGTGGAAGGATTTTCTGCAAGAGTGGTACAACACGAATGTGAACATCTGGAGGGAGAAGTTTTTATCGACGACATCTCGCCGATCCGTCGCCAACTGAACAAAAGTAAACTGAATCATATCATAAAAGGAACGGTTGCATGTAGTTATAAAATTAAACCTGTCGGATAAAATGAAAAGGATTCTCGTCTTCATGCTGTTGCAGGCCGGTATATTCTCCTCCTTTGCACAAATAAATACGGACCGCGTTACCGCTATCGGCCGCAATGCCCTGTACTTTGAAGACTATATCCTGTCTATCCAATATTTCAATCAGGTAATAAGGGCTAAACCCTGGCTTGCGCAACCTTATTTTTACCGGGCCGTGGCCAAACTCAACCTGGATGATTACAGCGGGGCGGAAGAAGATTGTACCTTAGCATTACAACAGAATCCATTTTTAGTGCAGGCATTTTATGCACGCGGTATCGCAAGGCAAAGTCTCGGAAAATACGACCTGGCGATCCGGGATTACATGAAGGGATTGGAGTTCAGACCGAAGGATCGTCCCATAATGACCAATATGGCCATCGCATATATACAAAAGAAAGATTTTGAAAAAGCAAAAGAATTATTTAATGAAATCATAGAATCCTATCCGAAAGATTCAAAATCCTATATGGCGCGCGGCGCTATGTACGCGGAAACCGGCGATACGGTTTCTGCTATGAACGACTACAATAAAGCGATCGACATGGACCCGTATTACGCGCCCGCTTATGGAAACCGCGCCTTACTCTATTATCAGACGGACAAAACGGATGAAGCTCTGGCGGACTTTAATGAGGCGATCCGGTTAAATCCCCGGGAGGAAGGGTATTATATCAACCGGGGACTAATCCGTTATAACCGGAATGATCTTCGCGGCGCAATGTCCGATTACGACCAGGTGATTGCGATGAACGGCAACAACCTGATCGCCCGTTTCAACCGTGGACTTTTGCGCTTTCATGTAGGCGATTACAACCGCGCTATTGAAGATTTCGATGTGGTCATATCCATGGAACCGGACAATTACATGGCCTATTATAACCGGGCGCTGCTACAAAGTCAAACCGGAAATTTCCAATCCGCCGTCAAAGATTTTGATGTTATCATTGATCAATATCCGAACTTCATCCCGGCATATTATAACCGCGCGGAGGCCAAACGTCATCTTAACGATATAAGCGGCGCGGATAAGGATTACTGGTATGCGATGGAACTGGAAAGAACGCACGGGAACACAGGACAGGACGCCCAAGCGGATGTCGCCTCGTCGTCCCAACCATCCGGCCGGGAAGAGGAGGAGCCGGAAGAAAAGAAGGATACGCGCGAAGAATCGGATAAAAATATCAGCAAGTTCAACAGTCTGGTGGTATACGACAAAGAAGAAGAACAAAAAAGCAAGTACCAGAGCGAAATACGCGGACGTGTACAGGATAGAAATATCCGCATAGACCTTCAACCTCAATTCGTGCTGACTTATTATGAAAAGTTAGAGCAGGTCAACGCGGCAGTCTACTATAACAAAACGGTTGAAAATTTTAACGAACGCAATACCCTGGGCTGGAAGCTAATCATGACGAATAAAGAAGCGTCTTTAAATGAATTTCAGATAGAAGCGCACTTTACTTCTATCAATGACTATTCGGCTAAAATAGAAAACAATCCGAATAATGCCGACTATTACTTCGGAAGAGGTATTGATTTCATGCTGGTACAAGACTTTGCAGAAGCGATCAATAATTTTGACAAGGCGATAGAGATTGATCCGTCTTATATCCTTGCTTATTTCAATCGCGCTGCCGTCCGCTACAAACAGATGGAATATGAGCAGTCCAACGCTTCGCAGGACGAACTGGCCGACGCGATGAGCATACAATTCAACACCCAAAATATTGCCGGCCGGATATCCCAAACGACGCCGGCCGGGAACGAGCGGGACAACCGTTCCTATACTTACGAAATGATATTGCGCGATTATAATTCGGTCATACAAAAAGATCCGTCCTTCGTTTTCGCCTATTTCAACCGCGCCAACCTGCTCTGCTCGCAACGTGATTATAAAGCGGCGATCCTCGGCTACAATGAAGCCATCCGCCGGGATCCCGAATTTGCGGAAGCTTATTTCAACCGCGGCCTGACCAGACTATCCCAGGGAGATGCTAAAAGAGGCATCGCCGACCTCAGCAAAGCCGGCGAA
>JAIRKN010000095.1 GCA_031260095.1 Tannerella sp.
TCAGCCTGATAATTATACTCTTCGGCAGCGGTTTTAAAGCATTTGGATATTTGGTCGATCCGGTTATCCAGAATATCCGGAAAACGAACCAGCATAGGAGTTGCAATATCCTTTATTTGTAATTCGTCGATCAACTCTTTCAGATCAACGCCTGCATATCCTTTTTTGGGAGTAACAACAACATTCCCTTTCTTATTAATAGAAAAGTAGTTAATCCCCCAACCGGAGATATTATACAACTCTTCAGAATCTTCAATACGCCACTTTCTCATTTTCCATTCAACTATATAATTGGTTTACACTAAATTTAAAGCCACAAAAATAGACAATAAAAAGAGATAATAAGAAAACATCCACCTTTTTTTTGCAAACAAGCCTTGGCAATTGTGAGCCATCCCCCATCATTGCGAACACAATAAAGCAATCCGGCACCCTATACGGATAATCGTTCAATAAAAAAAGGTTTCCGGATTCGGAAACCTTTTTATTGAATTGACAGGTCTATATTCTAAAACTATCCTTTGCCGTTAGCGACGGGGGAAATATCGTAACGTATACGGGTTTCGGTATTCATACCAGTATAGACGATGGTTTTCTGCTTCTTTGTCGTCTACGAATGAAAGTGTTGCCGGATTCCATTTCACCGGACGCTTCAATTCTACGGCTATATTTGCCAGACAGCATAATGTGTTGGTACTGCATCCGACTTCTACCGGGGCAATCGTTTTTTTGCGCGAACGCACACAGTCTATAAAGTTCTGCATGTGAGGAGAACTCACTTCATATTCGCCGGCTCCGACCTTTTTTTCTTCTTTATTTAATAGCTTCGGATCCGAACATTCAATATAACCGCGGGCGACTTTCAGCCAACCTTTACTTCCGGTGAACCGGATTCCCTGCGCGGACGGATTATCGTCCCGGTAAGGCTGTTCTGTCATCACAATGCCGTTCGCATATTTCATCGTCAGGTATTTTGTGCCGTTATATCCTTTCGGTATGTATTCCACCGGGCCGGAACCATCCATACCAATTGCCGCCTGTGCAATATCAAACATGTGAGCGCCCCAGTCGGCCGTAAAGCCGTTTCCCGTCTCACAATACCAGCGCCATGCACCCCACAGCTTTTCATCTTCCTTCGGATCAAGCGATATCGGAGGACATAAATCCGGATGATAATGTACTTTCGGATCATTCAACGGGCCTAACCACTGATTAAAATTAAGGTTTGCCGGAATGGCTTGCTCCGGGAGATCCAGCGGTTTCGGAGGATTTCCTACTTTTGCATAGATCGTTTCTATATGACCGATTTTACCGGCCCGTACCAATTCGATCGCCTGCTGAAACTCTTTACTGGAACGTTGCTGACTGCCTACCTGGAAAACACGACGGTTATCCAATGCCGAACGCATGATGGCCAAACCTTCCGTTATGGTATAGGCCAATGGTTTCTGGCAATACACATCTTTCCCGGCTTCACACGAATAAATTGCCGCCAGTGCATGCCAGTGGTCGGGCAAAGCGACTTCTATCGCATCAATATCTTTGCGCTCCAGCATTTCTTCAAAAAATTCATACCGGTCGCAACGGGGATTCATTTTGTTAGATTCCTGCCAGTTTTTCACCATATTGACAAATCGTTCTATCTTTACCGTATCCACATCGCTACATGCAGCAACCTGCACTCCGGGGCATTTCGAGAAACTATAAAAATCCGAGCATCCCTGCCGTCCAAGTCCCATAAATCCCAATACCACACGATCACTCGGAGCGATACGAATCCCGTTTTGCATTGTCCAACTCGGAAGAATGGTAAGACCGGCAAGTCCCAGTGCCGAATAACCAAGAAATTCCCTGCGGGACAGTCCTTTTTTCACGTCTTTTACTTTATTTTCCATACTACATTTATTTAAGAATTTTGTCGTAAAGATAGTTCTTTCGGACAAATTATTCGCAAATCCGGTCGAAATTTATCTTTTTTATTGTAAGTTTGCGGAAATAATGACTTGGTAAGATGCAAAAAATTTATCTTTATTTATTAATGACACTCTTTTTTGCCGTTTCAACGACAACGGCAAAAGAAACAAAAACCTGCCCGGGAGAGGACACAGATCCTGTCATGACGGGCGCTGAACAAACAGACAGGATAAAAGACCTTGTGAAAAATAAGCGGATTGGGCTTATCATGAATCAGACTTCGATATTACCCGGCGGCGTTCATCTGTTGGATGCGCTTCTGGACAAAGGATGGAAGATTAAGAAAGTCTTTGCACCCGAACATGGGTTTCGCGGCACGGACGATGCCGGAGCCGATATAAACAACAGTGTCGACAGCAAAACAGGCATACCTGTTGTTTCGGTATACGGCAAGAATAATAAACCAACAGCGGAACAGTTAGCAGATATTGATGTTATTATTTTCGATATTCAGGACGTAGGCACAAGATTTTATACGTACATAAGTACGTTGCACTATGCTATGGAATCATGTGCTGAGAACGATAAGGAATTTATCGTTCTGGATCGCCCTAATCCGAATGATTACGTAGACGGGCCGGTTCGTAAAAAAGGGTTTTCATCGTTTGTCGGCGTAGATCCGGTTCCGGTTCTTCACGGACTTACAGTCGGCGAGCTTGCACAGATGATAAACGGGGAAGGATGGATAGCAACCGGAAAGAACAGTTGCCGCCTGCATGTAGTTTCAATGAAAAACTGGCGACACGGACAGCCTTACAGTCTTCCCGTAAAACCGTCGCCGAATTTACCAAATGACATGTCCGTCAAACTGTATCCGTCATTATGTTTTTTCGAAGGCACAAATATCAGTGTAGGTCGTGGCACGCCATTCCCGTTCCAGGCGCTCGGCAATCCTGATAAAAAATACGGAAGTTTCACCTTTACGCCGCAACCCGTCGAAGGTATGGATATGAACCCACTGTATAAAGGGAAACTCTGCTTTGGGGAAGATCTCAGAAATGAACCTTTCGAAGGAGGATTATCTCTTCGTTTTGTGATTCGTTTTTTTGAAAAATCCGGCCATAATGAAAAAGAATTTTTCTCGCGTGCCGATTGGTTTGATTTATTAGCCGGCAGCGATTCCCTGCGCAAACAAATAGTAAAAGGATGCAGCGAAAAAGAAATACGCGAATCATGGAAAACAGACTTGGACGCTTACCGGAAAATTCGTAAAAAATACCTGTTATATGACGATTACGACAAATAAAACCAAACATCTCAGATTTCTCACCTGTTTTCTTTTCTGCCTGCTATCCTGCCTGTCCTGTAAAAAAACAGTCCAACCGGAAACGGAAGAAGATGTGGACTCCGAATGGCTCGAAAACCCAAGCCATTTATATGAATACGGTATCTGCGTCGATTCGCTTGACGTCACAAACTACACGATTAAAAACGGCGACAATCTTTCCGCTATATTCACACGATTAGGATTTTCTGCTAATATGACAGACAGCCTCTGCAAAACTTCGGGCGAAATCTTTGACCCCAGAAAACTGCGGGCAGGTATGATCTATACCACCCTTGCTACAAGGGATAGCCTTGCCATTCAATATATTATTTTCGCTAAATCAATGACGGATTTTTCTATTATTGATATTACGGAGGATCGTATCAAAGCCTATGAATATAACAAGGAAATACGATTTGAACGGCGCTACATGGAGGGAGCTATCACCTCGTCGCTGTGGAATATCATAAAGAATAACGGAGCAGACCCTCTGTTGGCATTGAAAATATCGGATATACTTGCATGGCAGGTTGATTTTTTTGATGTGAAAGAAGGCGATTCGTTTCGCGTTGTTTATGACGTCGCTTTCATTGATGATACCGCCGAGCTGAATGTTTCTTCAGTAGAGGGGCTTGTATTTGTGCACCGGGGGAAAGAATTTACGGCTATACCCTTTACACAGGACAGTATCCGTGAATATTTTGACATGGAAGGAAATAGTCTGCGCGGAGCATTTCTGAAAGCGCCACTCGACTTTTTCCGTATTACCTCCCGATTCACAAACGCACGTTTTCATCCGATCCTGAAACGATACCGTGCGCATCATGGCGTTGATTATGCCGCCCCAATCGGTACGCCCGTAAAAACGATCGGCGACGGAACGGTTATTGCAAAAGGATTTGATACAAAAGGAGGAGGTAACTTTGTTAAAATAAAACACAACTCCGTATATACAACAACCTACATGCACCTGAGCCGCTTCGGAAAAGGCATACAACAGGGCGCATCCGTAAAACAGGGAGCCGTCATCGGCTATGTCGGTTCTACCGGCCTTTCTACCGGCCCTCACCTGGATTTTCGCGTACATAAGAACGGCCAACCGATAGATCCGCTAAAAATGGAATCGCCGCCGGCCGAACCCGTCAAAGCAGCGCTACGCGACAGTTTTAACATCATCAAGCACACAATCCTGACAGAAATGGATAGTTTGCAGTCTGTGGTTAGGGAATTAGCAGTGAATGATTAACCATTAATTATTGGGGCGGGATTAGAGGAAGCGAAATAAATAAGATCAAAAGTCCCGTAGCGACAACACTTTGCCGCGAATCCGCTTGTCCCCGTCATGACGAAGGGGTGGAACGCTGTCGCAAGGACGGGGACGGGCGGGGTTGGCGGCGGTGGGATAGCGCACCCGCTTAAAAGCAAAAGGGGGAGCCTCGCGGCTGCCCCTTTTTAATAACAGTACTGTAACAAAAAACTTTAACAACCCAAAAATTTCGCTTACGAGCGAAATATTTTTTCTTCCTACATTCTGACTGCGACTTTCCAGCCGGGGCCGCCGTCTAAGGTGACGATGTATATGCCCGGAGCGGGGAGGCGGCGGGTCGTCAGGCCACGGGGGCTGTCATTATCGTTGCCGGTGGCCGCGCTCTCGGCAGCACCGGTGGCAGCAGTGGCGTCGATCTTGGCGGTGGCGCCGGCGCCGGCAATGGTGGCACTCTCGGCGGCACCGGCGGTGGCAGCAGCGGCACTGGTAGCGGCGTAGGCGGCAGCAGCAGTGACGGCAGCGCTGGTGGCAGCATTGGTAGCGGCATCAGCGGCAGCACGGGCGGCATCAGCGGCAGCACGGGCGCCGGCGGTGG
>JAIRKN010000102.1 GCA_031260095.1 Tannerella sp.
GTTATCATGCCGGTTTCGAGTTCGCTGGAAGCATTGACAAAAATAAAGACTGTGTTGCGTATGATTGCAGATAAACAACCGGAATATGCGATCAGCCTCTTCGGATATCCGATCTGGCAAACTTATTCCAAAGAGTGCCTGGATGATTTCCATGCGTTGGATACATATATTTATAGTGCGTTTTATGCCGATAACATGAACCCGAATGTAAAGGCGTTTTATGATAATTATAAAAACTGGTACAGCAAAAGCCCTGCGTCTGCCGTGTATCCCAAATATGCCTTGCTGGGATTTGATACCGGTATGTTCTTCTTCGAAGCATTGCATAGATATGGCGCAAACTTTGAAAATAATCTGCCGGAGATGAATTATAAAAGTTTACAGACCGGATTCAATTTCGAACGGGTAAATAACTGGGGCGGTTTTATTAATACAAATATTTATATTATTCATTATAATAAAGATTTTACGGTCACACGTTCCGACTTTAAATGAAATTAAAAATATACACTATTCTATGGTTTGCCCTGACGGTTTCGGCTGCCGTCAGGGCGCAGATCATCATCACGACCCCGTATGAATTTTCCGCAGGTGTGTCCGGCGGGACTACTTTTTCGTCCGTCACGTTCAATCCGAGGGTGGAGCAGAATACGCTCAGGGGGATGACTTTCGGAGTAACCGGTCGCATGACGATGGGACAATACGTGGGGTTACAACTTGAGATCAATTATGCGCAGCAAGGGTGGGATGAGTTTTTTGAAATAACGGAGGAAACGGAAGGGGAGGCCGCCATACCGGAAAATGCCCGGACGGATTACAAGTATGCACGACGCTTGAATTATCTGCAAATGCCTTTTTATACGCATGTTCAGTTCGGTGGGAAAAACGTGAAAGGATTTATTCACGCAGGTCCGCAGATTGGTTATTTCTTAAGCGAATCTACCAATGAGAACCTGAATGGGGACAGGCCTGCCATGCAACACAACATGCCGGTGGAGAAGAAGTTCGAATGGGGGATCAGCGGAGGTGCCGGGATCGAACTCCGTACAGGTATCGGATATTTTCTGCTGGAAGGACGGTATTATTATTCGTTTGGCGATATCTACAGTACGAAGGTAAAAGACAATTTTTCCAAAGCGTCGATCCAAACTATTACCGCAAAAGCCTCTTATCTGATCCCCTTCTGACTGAACATATCATTTTTTCTTTTTCACAGACCATCCGAAATGGCCGATCATGTCTGCCAGCCCGTAATATTTGCCGTGTACGTAGACCAGCAAGTCCGCTTTCCGCATATCGAAAACGCCCGTTTTCGGATCTATATACCGGTCATCGGCGCGCACATTGACAACGTCCGAAATAAACATGTCGTGCGAACCAAGCCTCAGTATTTCCTTTACACGACATTCGATGCACAAAGGCGATTCTTCGACAAGCGGAGCGCGGACAACAGACGATCTGCCCGGCGTGAGCTTCATCTCTTCAAATTTGTTATGATCCCGGCCCGATACCACTCCGCACCAGTCCGTTGCAAACGCCATGTCGCGCGTCGTCAGGTTGATCACAAACTCCATATTCTTCTTTAGAATCGGATACGAATACCGTTCCTGACGTATGGAGATATAACACATCGGGGGATTCGAACAGATCGTTCCGACCCAACTGGCGGTTAGCAGGTTGTACTCCGAAAGTTCGCTCCCGCAACTGATCAGTACGGCAGGCAGCGGATAAATCATCGTGCCGGGTTTCCAGTCCTGTTTCATTTGATTACAATATCTTCTTTATTAATTTTACGCTCACAATAGCGGCATTTTATAGCGCCCGAATCTTCATCGATCACATAGAAGTGCGTTTTCATCGGTTCATTATTGGTAATGCACTTCGGGTTATTGCATTTTACAATGTCAATCAGTTTATCCGGCAAGCGCACAAACTTCTTTTCGACCACTTCATAATCCCGTATGATGTTCAATACTACATTCGGAGCAACCAGCGCAATGCGGTTGATTTCATCTTCTTCGAAAAACTTGTCCGCAATCTTTATCATTCCCTTACGGCCCATTTTTTTACTTTTCAGGTTGTTTCCGAATGTGATCCGGTTGTGCATGGCGCTTAGCCCGATCAAATGCGCTACCTTAAACAATTGTTCCGGCGGTATGTGATCAATCGCGGTGCCATTCTCAAGAGCCGCCACCTGTAATTCTCTTTTCTTGTTATCAGACATGATCTTTAGTGGTTAAATGGTTATTCCCAGTACGTCGCAAAGGATGGCTTCACGTGTAAACAGTCCGTTCTGTGCCTGCCGGATGTAATAAGCTTTCGGATTGTCGTCCACATCATACGCGATTTCATTGACCCTCGGAAGCGGATGAAGGACGCGCAGGTTCGGCTTTGACCGGTCGAGCATCTTGTTATGAAGGATGTACACATTCTTTACCCGCTCATATTCTACCAGATCCGTAAACCGTTCTTTTTGCACACGTGTCATGTATAAAATATCCGTTTCGTTGATTATATCCTCCGAGAATACCGTGTGTTCATGGTATTCGATCCGGTGCTGACGGCAGAAACTCTTTTGTTCGTCCGGCATTTTCAACTCTTCGGGAGCAATGAAATGAAAGGTAGGACGGAAATGCGACATCCCCACAATCAGCGAATGAACCGTACGCCCGTATTTCAGATCGCCAACCATAGTAATGGTCAGATCTTCCAGTTTGCCCTGTGTCTTTTGGATGGAATATAAATCAAGCAGCGTCTGCGAAGGATGCTGATTCGCTCCGTCGCCCGCATTTACAATGGGCACATCCGTCACCTCCGAGGCATACCGGGCAGCACCCTCCAAATGATGACGCATGATAATAATATCGGCATAATTGCTCACCATCAGGATGGTATCCTTCAACGT
>JAIRKN010000147.1 GCA_031260095.1 Tannerella sp.
GCGTTAGTCACTGAAAAAGGCCGCTTCTATCATTGCACAAAGTGTATGGTAGACGGGGAGATGGTATTCCTGGACGCGATAGGTTGCCGTGGCGGGAACACGGATGGTCACGTTACAGATATCATACATTTCCCCTCCCGCTTCGCCTGTCATACCAATGGTTTTGACGCCACATGTTCCCGCTATCCGGCAGGCGTTTACAACATTTTTTGAATTACCTGAAGTAGAAAGGCCGATGAGCACGTCTCCTTTTTTACCGTATCCGAATACTTGCTGGGCAAAAACCATATCGGCGGCTATATCGTTGATAAAAGCCGAAGTAATGGGAGCCTGATCGGATAAAGACAGGGCAGGGATCGCCTGCTGGAGATTGTCGGCGAGATAATCTCCGTTGACGGGGAATGTTTTTTTGATTTTTTCCCGTTGCTCGTCCGTTAGCCGGCGTTTCAGTTTGAAACCTTTCATCAGTTCCCCGACGATATGTCCGGCATCAGCCGCACTTCCTCCATTGCCGCATGTCATAATCAGTCCGCCATGCAGATAACAGTCGTTCATCAGTTCGAAAGATGCGAGGATCTCTTCTTCACAAACTGATAATTCCGGGTAATTGGCCAGCAGAATTTTTAATTCATTCAAGACAACATTCTTCATTGTGCATAATTTTTACAGTTGGTATGAGGCCACGGATAAAGCGGCATAATCGCTGATACTTTCTCCCAGACCGGCAGGTTCTATTTTGCAAACATCCCGTGCATACGAAACGGTTTCCCGTTCAATTACTTTACGCATCGACGGTTCGATCAGTTGCCGCGCCCGGGCATATATGCTACCTAATACGATCATTTCAGGATTCAGGATATCTATTAATATCGACAAGGCATGTCCCAGATAGTGTCCGCATATCCGATAGATTTCCAACGCCAGTTCATCACCTGCATAAGCTGCTTCGGCAATCGTTTTGGCGCTTATCGAGTGAATCTCTTCCAAGCTTTTACAGAATGAAACATGTTCGCCCATCTGAAATTTCTCATAAATTTTTGTCTGCGCTAATTGGGCAAGACCTCCGCCGCTACAGAATCCTTCGAACGATCCGGCCTTTCCGTAACCGACAGGGCCGAAACGTTCCAGACGTACGTGACCGACTTCGCCGGCCATGTCATTTGTCCCCGCATACAGTCGTCCGTCCAGGATCAAACCGGAACCCATCCCCGTGCCAAAGGTCAGGAAAATGGCATTATTGAATCCCCGTGCGGCTCCGTATTTCCATTCGGCGAGGGCACAGGCATTGGCGTCGTTCTGAATACCGGTTTTAATGCCGTAGCGGTTTTCCAGTAATTCGATAATCGGGATATTGTCCCAACCCGGCAGGTTGGGCGGGGACATGATCACTCCTTTCTTACTGTCTAAAGGCCCGCCACAACTGATACCGCAAGCAGCAATATTCTTGGGCGTATACTTTGATTCGAACAAAATGGCGTCTATGTTCGTGTATATATTACGAATTGTATGGTCGAATCCTTTTGATGTTTCTGTCGGAAAAGTCTTTTTTCCCATAAATTCAACCAAGCCATTCTCTTTGACTTTACCTAATATAACGGCACACTTCGTGCCTCCGATATCTAATCCGATAATTAATTGCGACATAATTTATTAATTTAGAGTTTATTTTTAATAATGTATAATGATAAATAGATTACATAAACCAAACACAATCCGAGCAATAATAATGCGGTCATAAGACCTGAAAAGTCATTTATAAGCCCAACGACAGGGGGAATGATACCTCCTCCGCAAACACTCATGATCATTAGTCCCGATAGTTCATTCGCTCTTTCCGGCAGGTATTGAAGCCCGGCAGAAAAGATGAGGGGAAAGATTGCAGCGGTAAACAAACCTATGCAGAAAATAGCGACCTGTCCGGAAATAAAATTGGGCATGAAGTAGAGTAAAGCAAAAGATGCAACCGATAATACAGCACAATAAAAAAGCATTTTGTTTCCTTTCATCTTATTGAGAATAATAGCGCTCAAAAACCGGCCAACCATTAAGGCTGCAAAATAGATACTTATTCCGACACTCCCCTCTTCCTGGGAAACCGTAAAAGATTCTCTCAGATAATTGACAATGTTCGTATTCATACCGACATCGAATCCAACCATAAGAAATGTTCCCAATACGAGCAAGGCAACCTTTTTATCTCCTAACAATTTTAAAGTATTTATAATACTGGCTCTTCCTTCACTACCGGCTTCCGGTATGCTGGTGGATTTTAACCATATAATGGTGATGATACAAATAATCAGATATACCCAGTAAACCAACGTCCAGTTACCAAAACGAAGGGCACAATATGCCGCAATAAAAGGGCCTAACATTCCGGCAATAGCTTTCACAAACTGAGAGAATGTCAAATTGCGCGAAAGTTTATCTTTCGGCGATACATCCTGCATCAAAGGGTTGGACGAAACTTGTATAATGGTGTTGCCTATCCCTAAAAGTGTGAATGAGGCTAACATACCATAGTAGTTGTATGCGACAATAGGCACTAACATACCCAAACCAATGAATATGATTCCGAGATTTACCGTGAATTTTTTACCTCTTTTGTCTTGAAATACACCAATGGGAACAGATAAAAGAGCGAACCAGACAAATGCCAGCATGGTGAGTACTTGAGTGAGCGTATTGCTCAAACCAAATTCTAATTTTGTATAACTGGTTGCTACACCTACAATATCACCAAAACCCATTACATAAAAAGCCATGAAAACAGGCAACGTTTTATACAAGACAGATCGATTTGTTTTTTCCATAAGATAAGAATATTTAATTGTTAAAAATACGAATATAATTAGTATGATTCTTCAAGAAGATTCACTTCTTTTATTGTTCCTCTTTTCCGGTTATACCGCAATGTCTTTATCTCGCTTTTTCCGAAATTCCCGTTCCAACTGAAATTATCGGACGGGAATTGGAGTGTTGCGCTTGTATCCGTCCCGTGTGTTTCAACACAACGTATAATCAAATCGTCTCCGGTTTCGGATTTCTTTACGGAAGTTACAATTACATTCGGCTTGTCAATCGAGAGGAATGAAGCTGATTTGGGCTTGGAGCCGGGATGTATTCCCTGATAAATGGTTACCGGCGTGGAAAGGAACTCTTCGGAAATGCGGGATATATTATTTTCCTTCCAGGTATTTTTATGGGGAACAAGCATCATGCGAAATGTCTGGACTTTTTGATCCATCCACATATATTCATCGTCCGGATTCAACTTAAAGGGATCGTGATGCGCATAGACGGCCGAACGGGCAACGGAAACACGCATATCGTTTCCTTTCACACTGTAACCGTATTTGGCGTCATTAAGAACTGTCAGTCCGTATGTATTGCCGCCTTGTCTACCGGTTACATCAATCCATCTTTGTCCGGGATCTTCGGCGCCATTCGTTTCACGAACAATGAAACCATAAGGGATTTCATAAGTTGCCTCGGGTGATTCAACATCAACGGGGAACGAAAATTTCAACATCTTCAGACGTTCATGCCAATCAAGCGTCACGCCGGCTTCTATGTTCCGGGAACCGGCATAAAGCGACCAGTCGATTGTCAACCTGGAATTTCCATAAGTGGAAACAACCCGTATCGTTGCTTTTAACGGGCCTTTTTCAAGGACTTTGATGTTCGCATTCCCAAATGCGCCGATTTCCTTATCAAATGCTACAACATCATGGCTCCACGTATCACTCGGATCTTCGATAATCACAGCCCGGCAACCCGTTTCTCCTTTTTCAAATACATCTTTTCCCGTTTCCTTGTCTAATATTCCTACCGTCCCCTTACTTGAAATACGTATTTTATAATATTCATTTTCAAGAACATGACCGTCAGCGGTTGCAGGTTTATCAATTTGTAATGCGTCACCTTTCCTGATGCGTATCTGGCGGTAGCCCAGCGGGGGAAGAGTTGCGTTGAAAAGAATACGCTTGCGGCTGGTCGCTGTTTCGCTCAACGTCCATTGATTCGGAAGTTCTTTTCCCGTATCATCCGTTACCGATACGACGGGAGAGATACCACCAAATCCCAATTCATACGAAATATGAGCATTCACCTCCCAGGCATGAGGATTAAATACTACCACATATTCCGAGCCGGGATCTTCGGCCGGGATTTGCCATTCAAGTTTTTGGATTGCCATACAGGTTGCTTCATGGGCAATGTTGAGTGCATACCCATAACCTTCCCATGCATCTTCGGAATGAACGGCTAATGATGTACCGGCCATGCTGTCGTGAAATTGGAGGAATAATACTTTGTGCCATGCGGAAGTAAATTTCTCTTTGGGATAACCGGCAGCCCAAGCTGTTGAGCCGATAGCCGTGATTTTTTCGGCCGTGATAAGCGCCGCCTCAGACTGACGGTTTCCTTTCTTTATAGCCGATTCTATGGTATAACAGCCGACCGCGTGATGTTGAAGGTCGTCTTTCACAACCGGGAGGTCTGATGTTTTACCGGAGCGGATTTCCTGAAAATATTCATCAACACTGCCGTACGTGATGGATGGTGCACCCTCTTGAACTTTCAGTCCTTCTATGGATTTCAGGTTTGCTTTTGTCGGTCCGCCGCCGTGATCCCCTACCCCATAAAAGATCATAAATGAATTTGTGGGTTGTCCGCCTGCCTTATTCAAGATTGAATCAACATGTCTCTTAACATCCGCATTCTCACCATAACTCCCCTGGATACGATAAGTTAACACCCGCGTACCGTCCGGGCCTTCCCACCAGAATAAATCCGCCGGAAGGGTTTTTTCATGAGGTCCGGGACGCATGAATACATAATTTTCCATTCCCTGTTTTTTAATGATTTGCGGCAGGCTACCCGTATGTCCGAAAGAATCGGGCTCGAACGCAACGGTTGCTCTTTTTCCAAGCAAACGCTGCATCGTCAACTGTCCGTATAAACCTTGCCTGACCATCGCTTCACCGCTTGGGATATTCATGTCGGGTTCGACCCACCATCCGCCGACAACATTCCATCGTCCTTCCTTAATTCGTGCACGAATTTCCGCCAACATTCCGGGATCATTATCAGCAACCCATTGATAAAACTGGGCAGAGCTGGCAACAAAAACCATATACGGATTTTCTTTCATCCGGTCGAGTGCAGACCGGAATGTACTATGGACAATAGAAACGCCTTCCGTCCAAGGCCAAAGCCAGACAGGGTCTATGTGTCCATGACCAATCATTTTAAATCTGTATTTTGTAGCATTTGCCGGCCATGAATTTTGTGTCCGGTTTGCAAGAATGGAATTGAACGGGGTCAATGCCAAAGCTGCGGTACCCAGTGCAGTACGCTGTATAAAAGCTCTGCGTGAAAGATTTTT
>JAIRKN010000202.1 GCA_031260095.1 Tannerella sp.
CTCTTAGATTGTCTGTAGGACGTTTACGAGGTATGTCCTGATGGACAAAATTGTTTATCTGCATGGTATTCTATTGATATGGAAGCCGTAAACGGCTATTTCTTATCCCGAACTCAGGTTTTTTTATCAGACGATTTTCCTGTGTTTCCACCTTTCGGATTTATAATAAATATACGTGGCGACAAAACCGGCGGTAAGACTTATGCTAATGGCAAGCCAGATGCCTTTATATCCCATATATTCACTCAAAACATAAGCCAGCGGGACACGTATGATCCAAAAAAGAACAATACCCGTTATCATGGCAAACAACGTATCTCCGGCACCACGCATAGCGCCGTTCATCACATTCATGGCTCCGTGCAGAATGAATACCGCCCCGACAATCAACAAATAATCATAACCGGTAGAAATGACAACCTCGTCCGTAGTAAACGCCGCCATTATTTCACGTCCGAAAATACATATAATAATATAAACCCCTACCGAAAACAAAATATTAATAAACATGGCAAACCGTACCCCCTGACGGATCCGCAACACATTCCCGGCCCCGATATGCTGTCCGCAAAAAGCAGACATGGCGCTCGACAAAGTAAGGATCACCTGAGTAATCAGAGAATCGATTTTTCCGGCTACTCCATAAGCCGTGAGGGTATCCGTGCCGGAAAGATTGACGATACTCAGCAAAGCGAGAAGCCCCAGGGATAAAGAACATTGTTGCACACTCGTCGGAATACCGATCTTCATTCCGTGGAAAAACAACCGGCGGTCGAACTTCATATCTTTTCTTTTCATAGAAAGCAACGGATGCCTCTTATGAACATATACGACCGCCATCAACACACCTGTCCCCTGTGCTAAAACAGTCGCAAACGCCACCCCTTCGATATCCCATTCGAAAATGACGATAAACAACAGGTCGAATATAATGTTCAGCACGGCGGTAAAAAGAACCAGCGCCATCGGACGTTTTGAGTCGCCCATGCCACGCATGACAGACAGAAAACTGTTAAATATCACAAAAAAGGGAGTTCCGCACATGTATACACGAAAATAGCGCACAGCTTCGGGTATGACATCTTCAGGCGTCTTCATTAAAAAAAAGAAAGTCTCCGAAAACAGGATGCCGATAATAGCCAGAAACACGCCGGCAATAAACGTAAAAATAAAAAAGGATGAAAAGGCAGCCTGTACTTTTTCATATTGCCTTCCTCCGTAACATTGTGATACGATCACGGTAATACCACTACCGATCCCTATGACAAGGGATATAATAAAATAATAGATAAAAAACGAGGCCGAAACCGCGGCAAGCGCTTCTTTCCCGATAAACCGGCCCACAATAATACTGTCCACAACATGATAGGTCTGCTGAAGAAGGTTTCCCAACAGCAACGGGAAAACAAACGCCAAAATAACTTTCCATACTTTTCCGTACGTTAAATCTCCTTTAAGCTTTCTGTCTTCCATTATATATCTTTCAGCAATACATTTTCATTCGGAGAATACATATCATCACGCGTCTTAAGTAAAGCCTGCCATTCTTTCCCGAACTTATGGGAGATATCTATTTTAAAATTTTCCGAACCATATTCATCTATTTTACGGAATAAAAATCCTACACTGATCTTATTTATATCCAATGCGGGTTGATAGCGTACGACACGCTCATCTTCTTCCGAGCGTACCTCCGTTATTATTTCAAGCTCTGCCATCAGATACAAAATGTCAGTCGTCAGGCGGATCGGTATCCGGTAGGCGTCGGATATTTCATCCGCCGTATAAGGAGCTTCTCCCTTCTCAAACCGTTTAACGATCAACGAAGCAATTAACATTAACAGAAAATCCTTATACCTGCGGCTTATATTCTTACTGTCCCGCTCAAAACTGAATTTCTTAACATTCTGCGATGCGTAAGCAATCTCTGCCCCGAAAAGACACAGTATCCAGGATACCTGCAACCATAAAAACAATAGCGGTAAAGCAGCAAAACTTCCATAAATGGCATTATATTTACTTACCCAGATCTGTCCGCTGATATAAATAAACTGGAACACCTGAAAAGCGCAGCCGACGATAAAACCGGCAGCCAAAGCATTCAGGAAGCGAACTTTTGTGTTCGGAACCAGTATATATAATACCGTGAAAAATAAAATGGTAATCACATAGGGAGCAAGCGTCAGCATAAAATCCGCCACCGGCGTCAGAAATACATATTCATCCAGAAATGAATTCCGCATGGTCGAGGTAAACAGGGATAAACCGCTGGAAACAGTGATCATAGCCGGAAGGATAATAAAAAAAGCCAGGTAATCCGTAATCCTCCGGTTCCATGAACGGCCCTTCTTTATCTGCCATATTTCATTAAAAGAACTCTCTATGGTTGAAATAAGGCTGACCACCGTATATAAAAGGAGGAGCAAACCAATCCCGATAAACACCCCCCCCTGCGCCATACTCAGATAATTATCCGCAAAATCGAACGCCTTTTCCAACTCTATCTTATGCCCGGGAAAATAGGTGTATAAACTCTCCCGTACCGTTTCACGCACGCCAAATCCACTTGCTATCCCAACGACAACGGCAAGCATCGGGACGATTGCAAGAAGTGTACTGTAGGTCAGCGCCGAAGCCCTTGTCAGAAGATCTTCCCTTTTAAATCCGCGTACAGCAAGAATAATTGTTTTTACAAGAAAAATATACCCTTTTTTAAGACCGCTCATTTCGTTCTCCGTTATACGCCATATATCATACGTAATAAACCGGATAAGCCTTGTAAGCAGTTCACTTATGCGGGTAATGATACTTTTTTTCTCTTTCTTTTTTTTACCAGTCATATTATTCAGGAGATTCCCTAATGAAAGAATACAAAAATCACAATAAGGCAGCAGACCTGTAAGCCGGGTTCTGTACATCCATATTTTACAATACGAACGCGCCTGTCATTTATCTTGATTTACCGTCACCGGCAAATTCTTTGCGGTCTACCCCCCGACATCGAACGGGCCACCCTACATGCGTCGGTATACATGACCTTACAACCCATCAGGCGTACGGACCTCCTGCATTACGGCAGAAGCGGTAAGCTCTTACCTCACCTTTTCACCCTTACCATGCAAGCATGGCGGTTCTTTTCTGTTACGCTACTCTACCCTCGCGGATAGCTTCCCGTTAAGAAGGATGGTGCCCTCTGTTGCCCGGACTTTCCTCTTATCCACACAGGATAAGCGACAAGCCGGCCTGCTGCCAGATGACAAAGATAGTGTAAATTGAATGTAATGTCAAAAGAAAATATATTTTCTTTCCCCTTTACTGAAGTGCAGCCTGTCCCCGGCTTATGATCAAAGATTGCGCAGACTAAGAGAAAAGAAGACCTGTTTTTACTTTTCCGAGGCAGGTTTTCTTCTGCTTTGTGATAAAGATAACTGTAAATTAAACTTATAGAAATAAGAAGAGTCTATATGAGGATTGAAAAAATAGACGGATAAAAAATGACATTTGTATAACTGACATTTTGTCTGCCGGAATGTTAAAATGAACTGCAACTATGCTCCGGATAGTTAAACAGGATTAATAAGAACCGTTCAGGGTTAAAAGTGTTAAAAAATGGAGGGCAACAGCCAATAATTGCACTTTTTTTGAGTTAAAGATGCAAATGAAAAATGTTAAAATTAAGAATTAAATTAAATAAGAGAAACTATGAAGAAATTTTGGAAAAATGCATTAAATGCTGTATTAATCATATTAATCAGCGGAGGGGTAGCAGCTGGTGTAACAGCTTATGTGATGAAGAATAAAGAGGCGCATAATACATTTTCAGAGGAACAGGAAAATACATTCAAACAACCTGTTCACCTGACTTCGTATAATGGCGTCGCCGCAGAAAATACAGATTTTACGTATGCGGCCGAGAAAACAGTGCACGCAGTGGTACATATCAAAGTGATGTCAACTGTTTCCGTAGGCAGGCAATATATTGATCCGTTTGAATTCTTTTTTGGCTTTGGCGACAGTCAACGGCCAAGGCAACAACAACGTATCGGCTCCGGTTCCGGTGTGATCATTTCAACCGATGGATACATCATCACGAATAACCATGTGATTGAAGGAGCTGACAGTATTAACGTCACATTGAACGATAAACGGTCTTTTAATGCGAAAGTGATCGGCACGGATCCGAACACCGACATCGCATTAGTAAAGATTGAAGCGGATAATTTGCAACCTGTCGCATTCGGAGATTCTGAGAAACTGAAAATCGGGGAATGGGTGCTCGCTGTTGGGAATCCCTTTGATCTCACTTCAACCGTAACGGCAGGGATTGTCAGTGCAAAAGGACGTTCCATCATGACAGGAGAAAGTGACAAAGATAAAATCATGTCATTCATCCAGACGGATGCGGCTGTCAACCGCGGAAACAGTGGAGGCGCACTTGTTAATACAAAAGGAGAACTGGTTGGCATCAATACAGCCATCTATTCACAAACGGGTGATTTTGCGGGTTATTCATTTGCCGTTCCTATAAGTATAGCAGGAAAGGTAGTCAATGATCTGAAACAGTATGGGACCGTGCAACGCGCCATGTTAGGTGTGATGATAGGCGATCCCGAATATGTAGCGAAAGGGAAAGATACTAAAATTAAAGAATTAAAAGGCGCTTATGTGGATGATTTTGCAATGCGCAGTTCCGCCAAAGAAGCCGGTATCGAAAAGGGGGACGTAATCACTGCAGTAAACGGCAACAGAGTAACCTCTACAAACGCTTTGCAGGAACAGATCATGAAGTATCAGCCGGGAGATAAAGTAAAAATTACGGTAGACAGGTATGGTACGCAAAAAGAATTTACGGTAGAACTCCGAAACGCACAGGGAAATACTGAAATAATGAAAGGAGGCGATAGTGCCAAAATACTGGGAGCGGCATTTAAGCCGTTGACCGACAAACAAAAAAAGGATTACGGGGTGAATTATGGTATTGAAGTAAATAACATATCGAAAGGTAAAATTCAGGATTGTGGAATCCGTAAAGGTTTTGTCATAATGATTGTTAACGATCAGAAGATTCAAACGCCGGAAGACTTCTACAGTATAGTGGATAAAATACTAAAAGGAAGTACCGATGAAAAAGGTCTTCTCATCAAAGGATTCTATCCGAACACAGGATCGACAAGGCACTATGCAATTGATTTAATCGATTGAGAACATTTAATTTAATTTAAAAGGGAAGCGAATATAGTATATTCTCGAAAAAATATACTATATTTGCACCCCATTTATAAAAGGGCGAATTCTAATGAGACAATTAAAAATAACAAAATCCATCACGAATCGTGAAAGTGCTTCTTTGGATAAGTACCTTCAGGAAATAGGACGTGAAGATTTAATTACGGTTGAAGAAGAGGTGGAATTGGCGCAAGCTATAAAAAAGGGAGATCGCAGGGCTTTGGAGAAACTGACCCGGGCAAATCTCCGATTCGTAGTGTCTGTAGCCAAACAATACCAAAATCAGGGACTAAGCCTCCCCGACCTGATAAATGAAGGCAATCTGGGCCTGATAAAAGCGGCGGAAAAATTCGATGAAACAAGAGGTTTCAAATTCATTTCCTATGCAGTATGGTGGATTCGTCAATCTATCCTTCAGGCTTTAGCCGAACAATCACGTATTGTGCGTTTACCGTTGAATCAGGTAGGTTCATTGAATAAAATAAGTAAAGCATTTTCACGGTTCGAACAGGAAAACGAACGCAAGCCCTCACCCGAAGAGTTGGCTGCGGAACTGGATATTCCGGTGGATAAGATCTCCGATACCTTGAAAGTCTCAGGACGTCATATCTCTGTAGATGCGCCCTTTGTGGAAGGTGAAGACAACAGTCTGCTGGATGTACTGGTAAATGACGATGCACCTATAGCCGACGGCGAGTTGATGAACGAATCGTTGGCAAAGGAAATTAACCGCGCACTCTCTACGTTGACCGAAAGAGAAAGCGAAATCATAAAAATGTTCTTTGGAATAGGCTGTCAGGAAGTGACACTCGAAGAAATCGGGGATAAATTCGGCCTTACACGGGAACGCGTACGCCAGATCAAAGAAAAAGCGATACGACGCCTGCGCCAGGGATCAAGGAGTAAACTGTTAAAAGCTTATTTAGGATAAAATATTTGTACTTTGTAATCAAGAAGGCGCCTCAAAAAAGGCGCCTTTTGTTTTTC
>JAIRKN010000008.1 GCA_031260095.1 Tannerella sp.
CTGATGCCGGGCAGGTTCATCTCGGCCGCAACAACCGGCCTGCATGTGACGGCACAGGCGCAACCGCTAACCCCGCAGGCTCAGATCAGTCTGCTGACAAGCTCTCCCAACGATGATGACGTTTATACGGTATATGGCCATACGGCGCTTCGCGTATATGACCCCGGAATGTCGATTGATTTGGTTTTCAACTATGGGATATTTGATTTTTCAAAACCGAATTTCATTTATCGTTTTGCCAAAGGAGAAACGGATTATCAGGTCAGGGCGTATGATTTTAAAGACTACCTTACGGATTATACGGAGCGGGGAAGCGAAGTGTACGAGCAGGTCTTAAATCTTTTACCGGAAGAAAAAGAGGCGTTATGGCAGGCGCTTGTATTGAATGAACGACCGGAAAACCGCGTATACCGGTACAATTTCTTTTTTGACAATTGTGCGACACGGCCGGTCGTCATGATAGAAAACAGTATCCGGGGAACCATTCGATATCCGTCGCAAACGGAACAACCGACGTTTCGCGAAGCCATTAACCATTGCACCCGCAATCATCCGTGGACAACGTTTGGCTGCGATTTGATTATGGGTGCACCGACAGATCAGGTAATGACCCTGAAAGAAACATTTTTTCTGCCTGAATATCTTAAGGAGGCTTTTGATAAATCGGAAATCGTCCGAAACGGCGTCGCTCAACCACTGGTTCTAAAAGTGAATATTCAGGCCAAAGAAACACAAGTCAGAAAAGCCCCCCCGCCCTTTTTTGTATCGCCCCCATTTTGCTCCACGCTGTTTCTCATCCTCCTATTGGCATTGACATGGAGTGAATGGCGGAAAAAAACATACGACCGTTGGTTAGACTGTCTGTTATTCTTTATCGCCGGGATAGCCGGATGCATCCTGTTTTTCTTAAGTTTTATATCTATACATCCCGGTATGTTTCCGAACATTTCACTCTTGTGGCTGCATCCCTTTCATCTGATAGGCGTTATTTTGTTTTCCGTAAAAAAGTTCAATAATATGGCTTTTTGTTATCATTTTATTAACTTTGCGGTAATTTTGATTATGGCTGTGGCATGGATTTTCATTCCGCAACATTTCAATCCGGCATTCATTCCGTTGATTATGAGCCTCTGGTTAAGATCCGGCATGACGCTGTTAAGAAGAAAATGAACTATCGAATGAGACAATTAATAACTTCGTTGATCGCCGTATTAGTTGCCGCAAACTTGCAGGCACAACAACAACATGCACCAAAACTGGTCGTCTGCATAACGATTGACCAGTTGCGCGGCGACTATCTGGAATATTTTAAAAATTCATTCGGAGAACGCGGTTTCAAACGCTTACTGAATGAGGGTGTGGTTTATAGCCACGTACAATTTGAATTTTCAAACATTGATCAGGCAAGCTCTTTTGCAACGCTGTTCACCGGCTCCAATCCGTGTTATCATAGCATTACCGGGATCACAAGATATGATTTCGAGAAAGAACAGGAACGTTCCTGTTTGTATGACGCCCATTATCTTGGCAATTATACGCATCAAAACTTTTCTCCCAAAAATATGTTGTCCTCCACGATTGGCGACGAACTAAAAATAGCGTCCAAAGGCGCGAGTCTGGTATATGCCATAGCGCCGGAAGCCGAATGTGCTATCATTTCGGCCGGACACGCGGCCGACGGAGCTTTCTGGTTAGATAATTATAACGGAAAATGGGCCACCACCACTTTCTATAAAAACATTCCACAATATGTAGATAAACTGAACAACGGCACGGAATCCCTTTCTTCCAGACTTTCGTCCGTTGCATGGAGTCCCATGTTGCCAAGCGGCACTTACAGTACGCTCCCCTACATAACGGATAAAAAACAATACAACTACAAATTCAACGAAAAAGAAGTCGGATGTTATCCACGCTTTAAGACCTCTCCTTTTATAAATAAAGAAGTAGGTAAACTTGCCGCTCAATTCATCAACTCCGGCGAATTAGGCTCGCACCAGACGCCGGACTTATTAAATGTTACATTCTACGGAGGCAATTTCCTGGATGTTCAGGACAAAACATACACCCGGGAGGTTCAGGACGTTTATTTCCAGTTAGATAAAAACATAGAGGAGCTACTGGATGCGATAGACAAAAAAGTCGGTCTCAGCCATACACTCGTTGTCGTAACGGGAACCGGCTATTATACGGATACCGAAGCGATCCCCGACGGAGAAACTTTGATCGGAGGAACCTTTCATCCGAAGCGTTGCACTGCTTTGCTGAACATGTACCTGCGTTCGATATACGGCCAGAAAAACTGGGTCCGGGGTTACTACAATCAACAACTATTTCTGAATCGTAAAACAATCGAAGATGAAAAATTAGACCTGAATGTCATCCAAAATAAAGCGGCTGAGTTTATTGCCGAATTTAGTGGCGTACAACAAGTAACCACCGACCTGTCGCTACGTTCCGGCGACTGGAACGAAGGTAGCGCTGCACTCCGTTATGGAACGTTTCATATCGGACGCGGCGATCTGATTATCGAACTGCAACCCGGCTGGGGCGTAGAAGATGATATTACCGGACAAAAAGTAAAGGCAAAACGTAACAATACGGTCATTACCCCTGTCATCTTTATAGGAAACCACCTTAAACCGAAACGTATCGAACGGACTGTTTATGCAACAGAAATAGCTCCAACCGTAACAAACGTCTTGCGCATCCGCGCGCCGAATGCATGTAGCGACCTTCCTCTATCCGAGATAAAATAAAACGGATAGTTCTTTGCCTGTATCCACTATAATTTATAAATAAACAACTTACAAAACATAATAAAATGGCATTTAACGACATACTGACTAAGCTGTTCGGCAACAAGTCACAACGGGATTTAAAAGAAATTACCCCTTACGTAGAGAACGTAAAAGCAGTTTATCCTTCTATAAAAGCTCTTTCTAACGATGAGCTAAGGACTAAAAGTGCGGAAATACGAAAAAAAGTACAGGATTATGTATCCGAGGAGAAAGCTAAAATTGCATCGTTACGCGAAGGTATTGACGACAAGCCCCTTGAAGAGCGTGAATCAATCTGGGCCGAAGTTGATAAAATAGAAAAGGAGATCATGGAACGTCTTGAAGTAGTACTCGAAGAGGTACTTCCCGAAACGTTCGCCATCGTAAAAGATACGGCACGACGTCTTTCCGAAAATGAAACCGTCGAAGTGACAGCCAATGATTTTGACCGCGACCTCGCAACCAAACATGATTTCGTTGAAATCGAAGGCGATAAAGCCATCTATTTCAACCATTGGGTAGCCGGAGGTACGGAGATTAAATGGGACATGGTACACTATGACGTTCAGTTGTTCGGAGGAGCCGTTCTTCACAAAGGCAAAATCGCCGAAATGGCAACCGGCGAAGGTAAAACGCTGGTCGCAACCCTTCCGGTTTTTCTGAACGCATTAGCCGGAAACGGGGTACATGTGGTAACGGTAAATGATTACCTGTCAAAACGCGACTCGGAATGGATGGGGCCTATCTATATGTTCCACGGCCTTTCCGTAGACTGTATCGACAAACACAAGCCTAATTCCGATGAGCGGCGTATAGCATATAACGCAGATATTACTTTCGGAACGAACAATGAGTTCGGTTTTGACTATCTGCGTGATAACATGGCCATCAGCCCTAAAGACCTTGTACAACGCAAACACAACTACGCGATTGTCGATGAGGTCGACTCCGTATTGATCGACGACGCCCGTACGCCATTGATCATTTCCGGGCCGATTCCCAAAGGAGAAGATCAGCTATTTGAAGAATACCGTCCGAATGTGGAAGTCGTAGTGAATGCACAGAAGCACTTATGTACCAAACTGCTGACAGAAGCCAAACAAAAAATGGCGAACGAAGACAAAAAGGTTCAGGAAGAAGGAACGTTGGCGCTTTTCCGTTCATACAAAGGGCTGCCCAAAAACAAGGCGCTTATCAAATACCTGAGCGAACAGGGGATCAAGTCTGCCATGTTGAAAACCGAAGACTTCTATATGCAGGACAATATGCGTCAGATGCATGTGGTAACGGATGAACTTTATTATGTCATCGACGAAAAAAATAATTCGATCGAACTAACGGATAAAGGCATTGATCTGCTGACAGGCAGAACAGACGACCCGCAATTTTTCGTTTTGCCGGATATTGCATCCGAATTGTCGCAGGTCGATAACCTGGATCTGTCCAAAGAAGACAAGCAAATCAAAAAGGATGAACTGCTGACAAACTATTCCGTAAAAAGCGAACGCGTACATACGGTCAACCAGTTGCTGAAAGCGTACTCCTTATTCGACCGCGACGATGAATATGTCGTGATCGACGGCCAGGTGAAAATCGTTGATGAACAAACCGGACGTATCATGGAAGGACGCCGCTATTCCGACGGACTGCATCAGGCGATCGAAGCAAAAGAACGTGTAAAAGTAGAAGCCGCCACACAAACTTTTGCCACGATCACTTTGCAGAATTATTTCCGTATGTATCATAAACTTGCGGGTATGACAGGTACTGCCGAAACGGAAGCCGGCGAGTTCTGGAACATCTACAAACTGGATGTAGTCGTCATACCTACCAATAAACCGATCGCACGTACTGATATGAACGACCGGATCTACAAGACGAAGCGGGAGAAATACAATGCGGTGATTGAGGAAATCAGCGAACTGACTTCCAAAGGGCGTCCTGTACTGGTAGGTACCACATCCGTAGAAATTTCCGAACTGTTGAGCCGTATGCTCAATATGCGTAAGATATCCCACAATGTATTGAATGCGAAGTTGCACCAGAAAGAGGCGGAAGTGGTTGCACAAGCCGGACAGTCGGGTATGGTTACGATTGCAACCAACATGGCCGGTCGTGGTACGGACATTAAACTTTCGCAGGCTGTAAGAGAAGCGGGAGGACTTGCCATTATCGGCACCGAGCGTCATGACAGTCGCCGTGTAGACCGTCAGCTCCGCGGTCGTGCCGGACGTCAGGGAGACCCGGGCTCATCCGTCTTCTTTGTTTCCCTCGAAGATGACCTGATGCGACTTTTTGCGACGGAAAGGATTGCCGGAGTAATGGACCGCATGGGATTCAAGGAAGGCGATGTGTTGGAAGCGGGCATATTGAGCAAATCCGTAGAACGCGCCCAGAAAAAAGTGGAAGAAAACAACTTTGGTATCCGTAAACGCCTGCTCGAATACGATGACGTCATGAACTCGCAACGGAATGTAGTCTATACGCGCCGTCGTCATGCCCTGATGGGAGAACGTATCGGATTGGACGTGATGAATACGCTTTACGATGTATCCGCCGCCATCGCCGAACAAAATGAAGACGGTGATTACGAATCATTCAAAATGGATCTCTTTCGTACGCTTGCCTTAGACAGTCCGATAACACCCGAAGAATTTAAAGGGATGAAAGCTGAAAAACTGACGGATCATGTATTCAACGGGGCACTTGAACTCTTCAAACGCCACATGAACCGGATAGCGCAAATTGCTAATCCGGTTATCAAACAGGTATATGAAAATCAGGGCGCGATGTATGAGAATATCCTGATACCGGTGACAGACGGGAAAAAAATGTACAATATCTCATGTAACCTGAAAGAAGCGTATGACACGGAATCGAAAACCATCACGAAATCCTTCCAGAAGTCAATTGTCCTTCACATGATTGACGAATCATGGAAAGAACATCTTCGTGAAATGGATGATTTGCGCAATTCCGTGCAGAACGC
>JAIRKN010000021.1 GCA_031260095.1 Tannerella sp.
TTTAAGCCATACTTTCTGTATGCTTCGGAATGTTCGCCAAGCGCTTCGTGTAGTTGATTTGTTTCTTCCAGCTTGTCGGCCTTTAGCGTTACGGTAAAGACCGACGACAATTTGTCCATAGAAACGGATACCATTTTAATCCGCGACGAGAGATCGCCGTGATTCAGTTTATTCCACAATTGCACGTTTCTCATCCGCGATACCGCATCATAAGCCGCCCAGAAATGTAACAACGTATAAGTGCCGGAATTGTCCGGGAAGGTAATCTCCGCACCCGTTCCCAACGACTTTATTCCCGGAGCAAGGTTGCCGGGGCGATTGCCCTCCGTTAGCCTTGCCTTGTCTGTTCCCGCAGAAAGAAAAAAAGCTCCTGCCGCAACAGAGAGAACATAAGTTCTAATCTTCATTCATGTAAGTTTTCGTTAAACATCAAAAAAGCCTGCGCTCAGGCTTTCCTGTATACCCTAAACGGCGACAAAAGTAATTTATTTTTCCGATATCCCGAAAGATTTGCCGATTTATTTCCGCTATAATGAAAGATACTCGTCTATCGCCGGAAAAAAACATCGGCGAAAAAGGCTTCCGGAGCAACATCATGAGAGCTATCATCCCATAAGGCCTGATAGAGCGAATCCCTGCCGCGTTATTGCGAGGAGCGTAGCGACGAGGCAATCCGGATTGCTTCACCCTGCGGGTACTAATGATGGATACGTGCGTATGCAAATGACGTGGTACAGGCACCGCAACGACGGATACCTGCCTCGCAAGGACGACGGGAAGAGGGAATGGCCGCCCATGTCGCGAAGGCCATCCCCCCTCGTCTTTGTGAAAATTTTGTAAGACATTTTTGTGCATTTGTGTATAATTGGGGATTTAATGTTAACTTTGCGAGCAGAAAAAAAATAATATGTTTATGCAACAGGAAATAAAGGGGCATATATCCCAGATTATAGGACCGGTGATTGATGTGAGTTTTGACGTAAATGAGGATGATGCAAAGAAGGTTACGCTGCCGTCTATCCATGATGCTATAAAAATACTTCGTCCGGATGGTCGTGTGCTGATTGCTGAGATTCAACAACATATCGGGGAAAACTGTGTGCGCTCGGTAGCGATGGACTCTACGGACGGTCTGCATCGCGGCATGGAGGCTATATCCGATTATTCGTCTATCAGTATGCCGGTTGGCGAACAGACGAAAGGACGGCTACTGAACGTGATAGGCGACACGATCGACGGCATGAGATCACTGGATAAGACGTATACGCTACCGATCCACAGGGATGCACCTAAGTTTGAAGACCTTTCTACCAAACAGGAGATTCTTTTCACCGGTATTAAAGTCATAGACCTGCTGGAACCTTATCTTAAAGGAGGAAAGATCGGTTTATTCGGTGGCGCCGGCGTGGGAAAAACCGTTCTTATCAAAGAATTAATCAATAATATTGCAAAGCGGCATGACGGTTTTTCTGTGTTTGCAGGCGTCGGCGAACGTACGCGTGAAGGGAATGATCTGCTTCGCGAGATGATAGAATCCGGCGTTATACGTTATGGGAAAGAGTTTGAAGAATCCATGAAAAGAGGAGAGTGGGATTTATCAAAAATAGATTATGATGCGTTAAAAAAGTCGCAGGCGACACTTATCTTCGGGCAAATGAACGAACCTCCGGGAGCGCGCGCTTCGGTCGCATTATCAGGACTTACGATGGCAGAGTCGTTCCGTGACGCTGATGGCGGTTCTAAAGACATTCTGTTTTTTATCGACAATATCTTCCGTTTCACGCAGGCGGGAAGCGAAGTGTCCGCTCTTCTGGGAAGACTGCCTTCGGCTGTGGGATACCAGCCTACGCTTGCTACCGAAATGGGCGCCTTGCAGGAACGGATCACTTCTACTAAAAACGGCTCCATCACTTCCGTACAGGCAGTATATGTTCCGGCGGACGACCTGACGGACCCGGCTCCGGCTACCACCTTCTCGTACCTTGATGCGACTACCGTGTTAAGCCGTAAGATTACGGAATTAGGCATATATCCGGCAGTAGATCCGCTTGAATCAACGTCGCGTATTCTGGATCCCAACATTGTAGGTAAAGAACATTACGATACGGCGCAAAGAATAAAACAAATTCTTCAACGCAACAAAGAATTACAGGATATTATATCCATCCTGGGTATGGAAGAATTGTCGGATGAAGACCGCATCACCGTAAATCGTGCAAGGCGCGTACAACGCTTCCTCTCGCAACCTTTTTTTGTTGCCGAACAGTTCACGGGAGTCCCGGGCGTAATGGTTTCTATCGAAGACACGATCAAAGGATTCCGCATGATTCTTGACGGCGAGGTCGATGAACTACCGGAACAGGCGTTTCTGAATGTCGGCTCCATAGAAGATGCGATCGAGAAAGCCGGCAAATTAAAGAGTCAGATGAAATAACAAAATAGACAGAGATATACGCATGATAAAAATAAAAATTCTATCCCCAACCGGTACTGTCTACGACGGAAACGTCACGCACGTAACCTTTCCGGGAGAAGCCGGATCCTTTTCCGTATACCCGTCACATGCCCCTATCCTGTCAACGTTGATAGAGGGGCGTATTATTTGTTATGTCTTAAACGGCGAAAAAAAAGAAATCTCCATACAAAGCGGATTCGTGGAAGTAAAAGACGATCTGATCACAGTATGTATTGAACAAACATCAGGACATTCGGATCATGGATAAAGCATACAGAGCAAAAGACGCCAGAAAGCTCGTTATTTTCGGCATCATCATTTTCGGAATACTGGAAACCGGTTTTATTCGTTTGGTATATCCTCTTTATTATGTGGATTATCTGTTGTTTATCCCCGCATATTTTCTGTTATTAGGAATCAGTATACTGCTTGTTTTGTCCCGGATGAAACGTAAGCGATTGCATCCGGGCCGTGCCATTGCAAGACTGATGCTGTTTAATGTTGCGCAAATGTTACTTTCATTTTTCCTGATGTTCTGTTATTGCTACTTTATCAACGTGCAGAAACATACGATTCTGATAGCTTTCAGCGTCTTTTACATATTTTTCATGGGACTGAAATTATTCATACTTTATAACATTGATAAGCTACACAAAATAGAAACAAAACGTCTCCAAGATGCAGAAAAAAGTAAATAAACATATAATACGGCCATTTATCATTCTTCTGATGATATTACCTGTCGGTATAAAGGGATCTGCTTCCGGTCCTGCCGACGGTGAGATTAATCCGAAAGAAGTCATATTTGATCATATACAGGACGCATATTGGTGGCATATCACAACGATCAATGGGCATCATATATCTATATATCTGCCGGTTATCATTTATTCTTCAAATAGCGGGCTTCATTTATTTTCATCTTCGCGCATAGATCATGGTAATAAATACAATGGTTTTTATCTGTCCGAAGAAGGAAAAATAGTAGAATTAAATAGTGCGGGGGAAGAAATCCGGCCGGTTGATCTATCCCTTACCAAGATAGCATTAGCTATCATTATGAACTCAGTGATCATGCTCATTCTGTTTTTATCTGTTGCGCGTTGGTATAAACGAAGACCCGGACATCCCGTACCCGGAGGACTTGTGGGTGCGATAGAAATGTTTGTGATGAGCGTTGAAGATGATATCATACGGAAAAGTATCGGCAAGGATTATGCCCGTTATTCTCCGTATTTACTGACGGCTTTTTTCTTTATTTTTATTAATAACCTGATGGGGCTTGTACCCATCTTTCCCGGAGGTGCAAACGTTACCGGAAACATCTCCGTAACGCTTGTTTTAGCCTTATGCACCATGTTAGCGATCAACATATTCGGAAACAAAGAGTATTGGAAAGAAATCTTTTGGCCGGATGTGCCTTTATGGATGAAAGTTCCCATACCTTTAATGCCCATGATCGAACTATTCGGGGTCATATCCAAACCCTTTGCATTAATCATCCGTCTTTTCGCCAATATAACGGCTGGACATGCCATCATTCTGGCGCTCACATGCCTTGTTTTCATAACCGTTAAGATGGGAGCGGCAATAAATACGGGAATGATCATCTTTTCCGTCATACTGTCCGTATTTATGAGTTTTCTGGAAATCCTGGTCGCTTATATTCAAGCGTATGTCTTCACGATGTTGTCTGCCGTATTTATCGGCCTTTCCCGTCAGGAAGAACATCATAACCGGAAAGCGAGAAAAATAAAAAATACAAATTACTAACTTTATAAATAAAAAAAATTATGACACTGTTAAACATTTTGCTACAAGCAACTACAAATTTAGGTTCTTTAGTCGCTCCGATAGGAGCCGCTATTGCTGTACTCGGCGTTGGCATAGGTATCGGAAAGATCGGAGCCAGCGCAATGGAAGCGATTGCCCGTCAACCGGACGCTGCCAGTGATATCCGAATGTCGATGATTATTGTTGCCGCGTTAATCGAAGGCGCTGCTTTATTCGCAATTGTAGTATGTTTGATGGCTTTAGGGTAAACAAGCGAAATAATTATGTCATTATTAACACCTGACCTTGGGCTTTTATTCTGGATGATTTTGTCATTTGCCATTGTATTCGGCATTCTGGCACGATTCGGCTTTCCCGTGATTACGAAAATGGTAGATGAACGGCGGGATTATATACAACAATCCCTGGCTAAGGCGGATGAAGCAAACCGTACGCTGGAAGGAATCAAATTAAAATCCGAAGAATTGTTGGAAAGCGCCCGAAAGCGTCAGACGGAGATCATCAAACAGGCAACGGCTCATGCCGGTCAGATCATGCAGAAAGCCAAAGAAGAGGCAGCCGCAATGGGAAAACAAAAACTTGACGAAACAATAAGACTTATTGATATGCAGAAGCAAAAGGCTATCGGAGAAATTCGTTCCCAGGTTGCCGCCTTATCCGTTGATATTGCGGAAAAAATATTGCGACGTCAGCTTGATAATACGGAAAGTCATGAACAATTGGTTTCACAGTTTCTTGACGAAATAGAAGATTCCGATATTGTAAAAAATTAAGACAATGGATGAAGGTTTAATTTCCAAAAGATACGCCAAAGCCTTGTATTTTCACGCATCGGATATGGGTGAAGAAACACTTCTGTACCATAGAATGCAGATACTGGATGCTCTACTGCGCAAAATGCCGGAATTTAAGGCCAGCTTAAAATCACCTATGATCTTAGTGAAAGATAAAATGAATCTGCTTGAGAATGTAACGGGCAAAAATCCGGAACAATCGTATCTTGACTTTATAAATCTCGTTATTACGAATCGCCGTGAGGATACGTTGCATCTGATTGTGTTAAGCTATCAAAAGTTTTACCGTCAAAAGAAAAACATAAATATTGTTCATCTTATTTCTGCAAAAAAAATATCCGGTAAGGCGATCGAACGCATACGCTACCTGACAGAACAACAAACACATGGGAAAGTGGAATTTTCCACCCATATAGACCCTTCCATAGACGGCGGATTTATTTTTCAGTTGAATGACATACGTATAGATGCTTCGGTCAAAGGGCAGCTTAATCAGATCAGCCGGCGTTTGGCGCAAATAAATAAGTCGATTATTTAACATGCGATTACAATATAAAAACAGAAAAGAATATGAATGATATAAAAATCAGCGAAGTTTCCGAAGTGCTGAAAATGCAGCTTGATAAAATAAATGTCAAGATGTCGTTTGATGAAGTAGGCACGGTTTTACAGGTCAGCGATGGCGTTGTACGTATCTATGGATTGCACAATGCCGAGGCGAATGAATTGCTGGAGTTTGAAAACGGTGTCAGAGGGGTTGTCATGAACCTTGAGGAAGACAATGTCGGGGCGGTTCTTCTGGGGGCTACGGATAAGGTTAAAGAAGGTTTTTCGGTGAAGCGTACGAAAGAAATCACATCAATTGATGTAGGGGAGGGGATGCTTGGGCGTGTCATTGATCCGTTAGGCGAACCGCTTGACGGGAAAGGATGGATTGAGGGAGAACGTTTCCGAATGCCGCTTGAACGAAAAGCGCCGGAAGTAATATTCCGCCAACCGGTGAATCAGCCCTTACAAACAGGCATTAAAGCGATTGATGCGATGATACCCATAGGCCGGGGACAGCGTGAACTGATCATTGGAGATCGTCAGACCGGTAAAACAGCCATTGCGATAGATACAATCATCAATCAACGTCCTAACTTTGAGAAAGGAGATCCTGTTTATTGTATTTATGTTGCCGTAGGACAAAAAGGCTCTACCGTTGCGTCCGTCGTAAATACACTGAACGAAAAGGGAGCGATGGATTATACGATTATTGTTGCAGCCACGGCTTCCGACCCGGCGGCGATGCAATATTTTGCGCCGTTTGCCGGTGCGGCGATCGGCGAATATTTTCGGGATACCGGACGACATGCCTTGGTTGTTTATGATGATTTATCCAAACAAGCCGTATCGTACCGGGAGGTTTCTCTTGTGTTACGCCGTCCGTCGGGCCGCGAAGCCTATCCGGGCGATGTCTTCTATCTTCATTCGAGGCTACTGGAACGTGCGGCCAAAATAATAAATCAACAGGATGTTGCCGAAAACATGAATGACCTGCCCGAAAGCCTGAAAGGTAGAGTAAAAGGAGGAGGTTCACTGACCGCACTTCCCCTTATTGAAACACAGGCAGGAGATGTATCGGCTTATATCCCTACAAATGTAATATCAATTACCGACGGACAAATATTCCTCGAAAATGATTTATTCAATCAGGGTATACGCCCGGCCATTAACGTGGGGATCTCCGTATCACGTGTAGGAGGAAGTGCGCAGATAAAAGCAATGAAACAGGTCGCCGGAACATTAAAAATAGATCAGGCCCAATACCGCGAGTTAGAAGCTTTTACGAAATTCGGCAGCGATCTGGATAAGGTGACCGCATTTATAATTGATAAGGGACAGAAAAATACGCAACTACTGATTCAGGAGCAATATGCCCCCATGCCGGTAGAAGAACAGATTGCGATTCTTTATTGCGGCACGCACGGACTTCTCAAAAATATAGAAGTAAGTAAAGTACATGAATTTGAACAAACCTTCCTGCATCTTTTAAAAAGCAGCCATCAGGAAAATATATTGGAGCCTCTGCGGAAAGGTATAATAGATGATCATGTGGCTGCCGCTATTGAGGCATGTGCGGCATCAATAACCGGCGACAGTAAATCCTGAAACATTTATGGCGGCATTCAAAGAAATAAAAAAACGGATTAATTCTATTAAAAGCACCCGGAAAACGACGTCGGCAATGAAAATGGTATCATCTGCCAAATTACATAAAGCCGAAAGCGTCATATCGAATATGTTACCCTATTCGACGGCATTGCATCATGTGATGGAATCGCTATTGACAGGGGATGACGTAAGTAAGTTGAGCCGGGAACGTCCCGTTAAAAATGTAGCAATCATTGCCTTTTCATCCGATTCTTCTCTTTGCGGAGCCTTTAATTCCAATATAGTGCGTGAATTGCAAAAGACGGTTGAGGAGTACGGAAAATCACTGTCAACCGATCGGATTACGGTCTATACGATTGGTAAAAAAGTATATGACGCCGCCAGGAAAAAAGGTATAACGGTTACCAAAAACTTTGAAAACCTTGCCGGTAAAACCGATTATCAAGTAATTGCGGATTTAGCAGAATCATTAATCGTACAATTTGAAACGGATAAAATAGATCGTGTAGATACGATCTATCACCATTTCAGAAGGGCAGGCGCTCAGGAAGAACTTGTCAATGAAGTATTACTACCGGTCATACTTCCGAAAGAAAATACGGATCGTCATATAAGTACCGACTATATCTTTGAACCGTCACGCGAAGAGATCCTTCGGGTAATTATTCCCAAAAGTATCAAATTGCAATTGTATACGGCGCTGTTAGACTCCAACGCATCCGAATATGCAGCCCGTATGATCGCCATGCAGACGGCAACGGATAATGCGGACGACCTTATTTCCGAACTGACCATCGAATACAATAAATCGCGTCAGCAAGCCATCACAAACGAATTGCTTGACCTCATCAGCGGAAGCATGGGATAGCTGCCCATCACCGGCCGTTATTATTTCAAAAAGAATAAAGTATGATACGATCCGTTTGCATATATTGCGCTTCAAGCGCTGTTATAGACCCCGTTTATATAAAAGACGCCGAGAAATTGGGCAGCCTGTTGGGACATGACGGATTGCGTGTCATCAATGGGGGCGGAAGTATCGGATTGATGCAGGTTGTTTCGGATGCTACGCTGAAAGCCGGCGGTACCGTCACCGGTATTATCCCGCGTTTCATGATAGAAAGCGGATGGTGTCACAATGGACTGACAGAGCTTATCCAAACCGAAACGATGCACGAACGAAAACAAATGATGGCCAAACTCTCCGACGCTACGATTGCCCTACCGGGTGGATACGGTACACTCGAAGAGTTACTCGAAATCGTCACCTGGCGACAATTAGGTTTGTACAAAAAGCCTGTTATTATCCTGAATACAAATAATTATTACGATCCGCTGCTGGAAATGTTCCGTCGTGCGGCAGCGGATAAGTTTGTGCGCAAAGAACACCTGTGCTTATGGCAGGTGGCCGAATCTCCGAAGGAGGTTTTCGACAGGATAAAAAATCCGAAAAGTTTTTTATAATCCCGTTGCTTTCATCCATACTTCAGCCATCAACTGACGTCCCGGAAGGTCGGGATGTACTCCGTCGCCAGACCAGTATGTAGCAGGGGCGACTTTCACGGCTTCGTCAAACGCAGACTGAAATGGAACAAATACCGCATCAAATTCTCCTGCCAACTTTTTAAGTGATACCCTGTAAGCATCGAACATCGGAAACCATGCTTCGTTGTTAATGGCCGAACCGCCGCGTAAGGCAAAAGGTTCACAAAGTACAAGTTGTATTTTCGGCAACTTCTCTTTTGTATATTTCAATAAATTGCGCAGATCCGTTTCATACACTTCGACTGTGCCCTTATAGCTACCACTCAGCGTATGCCAGTAATCATTCACCCCGATCAGGATACTCAGCACATCCGGCATAAAGGCAAGCGTGTCGATTTCCCACCGTTCGCGCAACTGGAATACTTTATTCCCGCTTATGCCGCGGTTATATATTTTAGGTTGCTTATCCGCCTGTTTATTTAAAATAGACGTAGCCGTAAAAAGGGCATATCCCATGCCTAACTGATCCGTATTATTACAAGTAATAGATTCCCTTTTACGTCCGCAGTCCGTAATGGAATCGCCCTGGAAAAGAATCACCGGATCTTTTTTAAGTGTCAGTTTTTTCTGTTGAATCCCATTCTGTTCATAAACTGCCGCCCCGGCGATTTCCGAAAGCATAGCCAATCCCGCACCGGCAAATGCCGCTTTCTTCAAAAAATTGCGTCTTGTATTCATAGCTTTATAAAGTTTAATATAATGTGGCAAAGATAGCATAAAATTTTTCAGATTACACACAAACGCATAAAAATGTTCGATAAAATTTATAGAAGAAACTACATGAAAAACTTCGGTTTTCCAAGCGTGTAAAATGAAAAAAAGTTTTTTTTATGACGAAAATAGAACATACCATTTGAGATTCCCCATTCACAGATCGTCTTTACAATTTGACGCAAAGTGTTTTCAAGGTTTGCATGATGCGCTATTCCACCGTCTTGACGGGAGATTATCCGGTTTTTCGGCGACCTGCACGTTGATGAAAGCGCCGAAACGACTGCGAACAAACACTTCGCGATAGTTTTCCGTCAGTGCGTCAATAGCCTTGCATATCATGGCCACCGGTTCGTTGGTCAAAAGCCCTGCACAGGGCTTTCCAATTTCCTGCGCAGGGAATTTTTTTTCCTGCGCAAGGATTTTCAATTTCCTACGCAGAGATTTTTTTTTCCTGCACAGGGATTTCTGATATCCTACGCAGGGGATTTATATTTCAATTACCTCGTACCGGTCTTTTCCGACTAATTTGAGGGATCGAATAATTGCAAAAAGGACGGCCTGTAAACAATTGTCCGGCGCATCCGGTAATAAAAATCATATATTTTGCATTCATGCTTGTTTATATATGCCTTTATATTAGCTATTTATAAAAAATAAATCTTGATATTGTATTTATTTAACATTAGAATCATGCACTCTATATAAAATACACCTATCTTCGCGCCATAAACATGCCGAATGTTATGTGTGTTATGCGGAATGATAATATATTGTATGCATATTTCACTGTTCATGAAAGTGTTTAACGAATTAATGGAACATTTATATATTAATATGTGCTAAATATGAAAACGAAACATTTTTTTGTGGTTATACTAATTACTTTGGGAGGAATTGTTACCTTTTTAAGTTGCAGTCAAGATAACGATCCAACTGGAGGAGGACCGAATCTTCTTTTTGATAAAAATGATTTAACTTTTGAATCGACAGCCGGTTCTGATGTCGTTCGGATATTGGATTTTAAAAACGATGATCCGGATCGTATACCTTATTGGGGGGTGGGAAGTGTTCTGATCACGGTGAACGGAGAGACTTCGGAGTTTACAAACACGTTTGTCGTTGAAACCGATGGGAAGGGATCTTCATGGAATGAACTTGTAAATCCGTTTGTTGGAGAGGGGTTCTCAATCGAAAAAAAAGGGGCGGAGATCCATATTCAACTGAGCGAAAATGTGAAGTACGAACGGAAATTGCTGATAAGAATAGAGGCAACTTCGAGTGGAGATGGAGAACTTCGAGTGATCCAAAAAGGGAAATGAAGTTTTCTTCCTAAGAAAGTTTTATTAAGGAGAGGGGACAAGAGGGTGTGTCAAAACCGACACATCCTCTTGTCCCCTCGTCAAACCGTACGTGCAGTTTTCCCGCATACGGCTTTCGTGTAACTTTCGTCGGGTGCATTCTTCAGTGGACTCAAAGTCCGTAGTTTAATACGTCTATCAGTCCGTATCTGCGGACTAATAGTTCGTACGCTTGTTTGTCCATACAGGCTACTGTGACGTTGGCTCTTGCGATTATAGTACCGGGTATTGTTAAACCGGTATAGTTTTTTGACAAAAATAAAGATGTAAATAACTATTAATCAGTGCTTCATTTTGAGTATTTCTATGTCAACTTAACAATGCCAAAATAAGATTTACCCGGCCATAAGCGCCCATAGTCACCGCGTTATCGGTTTGTGTGGAATTGAAAAATTTTATGTACATTTGCGGTAATAAATAATATCGTGCAACATTTTTGAGAAAAGGTGCATCATCATAATATAACATTTAAGATAAATATATATGAAAACAAGATTTAAATTACTCGCAGCGTCATTGATAATGGTGGGAATCATTGCGGTGAACACTTCGTTTGCCGATTACGTGTACTGGAATTATATTCCGATATTTATGAAACGAGCCGACCTGGAAAAATCCGTTTCCTGGCAGTCGGAAGGCAAAGACCTGGAGAATCCCGGGAAGATTTATTACAGGGCTCCCTATATTTTTGTCAACGAAAGATACAAAGGCATTCATGTAATCAACAATTCCGATCCGTATAAACCGGTGAAGGAAGGATTTATCGTAGCGCCCGGCTGCATTGACATGGCCGTAAAAGGCAATATGATGTACCTGGACAATTCGGTAGACCTCGTGACGGTGGATTTAAACACCCGGCAGGTGACCTCGCGTATCCGGGATGTTTTCCCGGAGCCATGCTCACCCGAAAACCA
>JAIRKN010000116.1 GCA_031260095.1 Tannerella sp.
CAAGATCCATTGAACTGAAACCTTCCACATAAAAACGAAATATACGTACCGGCAACCATTCTCTCTTCATAAACGAATTTTTCTCTTGTTTAATTCATGATATATTTATATCCAAAACAAAATTACACTACATACAACTTTATAAATAGTATAATTTTTAGCAAATGTATATAAAGTTTCATCCAAAAACAAGCATTTCTATACTTTTTTTTTGAAAATATTATTTCGTGTCTTCTAATTTAAAGTAATATACACCCCTCGATTACTTTTCCGGGATTAAAAAGCAACTCAAATAAAAGCTGTAATTTTTCGTTATAGAGCAAAATCCTCAATCCGATAATTTGTTAATTTCGGTGAAAGTAATTATCAATCACTTAATTCCAAAAAACGGGCGCGAAAGCCGCACGTACACCGACACGCCCCTGACAGAAACAACCATCTTCGAACGGATGCCGGCAGACGCCGGCGCGTCTTTTTACATCATTCGGCAAAACAGCCGAAAGACTCTCCACGCGAAAGCCGCCGGATGTCTTTTCTTCCGAACGTCGTCTTTTTCCGGCGGAACCACCTCAAAAGGCCGGAAAAACATGTGGGAAGATTTTTTTTTCTCATGAGATTGAAACAAACTCTTGAGAAAAAAATCAAAAAATCCTTTTTTTGAAAAAACTCTTGAGAAGTTGAATTAAACTCATGGGAGATAAAAAAAACTCCTGCATGTTTATTAGCAATTTCCGATTACCTTTTTTATATTCAATAATATTAATAACTTAATTCGTCACTCCTTAACAACACCTGTTCAGATAGTGGGTCAAGAAAAATATTGCGAAAAAAACAGTTGAAAAATAAGAGGCAAAAGTTTATCCTTGAGTTTTTCCATATATTTCCGCAAATTCCATGCTGTTCCAGCCGGCAAAGCATTGATTTGAACGCCGGTTTTACCCCAAAAGTGATTTTCCGGCAGACGGTAATCATATTTTAAGTGACTGATTATCGGCTCTATTGCAGCTCCGGAGCGAAACTGTCGGTGCTTTTTACGTTTCTGATAATTCGTGTCAGTCTTTTTTGGCGGAGCGGGTATCAAAATTTTTGCGCCTTCTATCTCTGATTTCCCTTTGCCGCCACGGTCATATGCAAGTTCTTTGGGAAGGGCTATCATATTCGTTTTCATCTGATGAAGAAGCGGCTCTATGGTGTGTCCGTCAAAGGGATTGCCAATAAATCCTTTGATGGCCAAAATGATTTTTTTGCCTTTTTTACCGCCCGTTATCAACCCCACTTTGTTCCCAAATTCGTATGGCCTGTGCGCTTTACCCTTCGCTATGCACCCGGTAAACGGCCTGTGTAAACTGTATACCCAATTTTTATCCGTCTGTTTGTGATTGAAAAATCTCATGTTCATTTGCAATCAAAAAAATAAAAAGAAGATATGAAATTACTGAATTTCACGACCATTTATCCTGATGAGGCAATCTGTAAAGCCAGGTTTAAGGAATATTGAGACAAACTTGTCCCAAATGCGGATGCAGGGATCATTACTGGAAAAAAGACAAAGAAAACTATGAGTGTAAGTGCTGCAGTTATCGTCAGAGTTTGCGAGCCAATACGGTGATGCATGGCAGCCAGTTACCTTTTCGTTATTGGTTTGCAGCGATACATTTGCTAACCTCGACGAAGAAAAGTTTTTAGGCAAAAGAACTTCAGTGTTAGCTGGGTCACAACACCTATAACCCTGTATGGGCAATGCTTCACAAGTTGCGTCAGGCAATGAGCAATCGCGATGCCCGCTATCAACTTTCGGGAGTTGTGGAGTTGGACGAAGGTTTTTTTTCTACGGAAAAGGATTAAGAAGATAAAAATCAACCATTTAAGCGAGGGCTCGGCAGTCAAAAAAAAGAGTAAAGTGCCGGTTATGGCGGAAAGTGTTCAGGGAGAAGGAGGCGCAATGACCCAAAGAGACAAATCACGCAAAGCAGGACATATAAAAATGTTTGTCATAGCGGACTTGAAATCGGTAACGATAGACATAAAAATAGCAGATAACATAGACATACAGGTTGTTATAGACTCGGATAATTCTACTTCATATACTAATATCGGCAGTTTAGTAAAAGAACATCGTCCTAAAGTTATTCCGAAAAATGGAACAGCAAAATTGTTGCTGTGGGTACACATAGCCATTAGTAATGCCAGGCGTATGCTGTTAGATATATTCTACTGAATATCGGCAGAATTACCTCCATTAATTTTGTTATAAGTTCAACCGCAGGTATTTTGGTGAACAACTCTTTGACAGGTTTTTATTAGTTGCTGTTTCCTACAAAAACCAGTTTAGTTGTAACATTAAGTAATCATATAATTTTATCTTCCGTGATAATCATTGTCATTTTTTTATCCCGCTCGTTTGTCGGTATGTGATCTTTTAATTGGAATCCGAAGCATAGACCTATGATCGTTTTTTCCGTTTCAGATAAAAACCGGTCATAATATCCCTTGCCGCGTCCCATGCGGTTGCGGTTATGATCGAATGCCACTCCCGGTACGATGAAGAGATCTATATCGTCTGTTGTTAATGTTTCGGACGGCACGGGTTCCCGTACGCCGAAAACTCCCGCCCTCATGTTTTCTTTTCCGGTATACGTATAAAACAGCAGATCTCTACCGGAAACGGCAGGCAGCGCTATTTTCTTTTTCCAACGCCATTCTTCGATCAGTGAAACGGTTTCTACTTCGCCTTTTATGGAGTGGTACAATGCGATACGGTTTGCCTTTTGGAAAGCTTCCGTTTGGATCAAGCGGCGGCATATCTTTTGCGAAAGATATGCCGCCGCCTCATCAGACAGGGATTCTTTAAACTTATTTATTTCTTTCCTGACACATTCTTTATCATTGATCATACGATTTCAATATAAAATGGTCTTCTTTATTTGCATCGTATAACGCTGAGATTTCAGGTTTCCACTTCCCTTCGTTTATTACTTCAATAGCTTTTTGCAGTGTAGCGTCATCCCGCAGGAATATGGGATAGAAGCCTTCATAATCGAAGAAATTGCGGACGATGTAGGCATATAGTTGAGTTTCTATCAGTTCTCTGGAGATATTCATCAATGTCGGACGTTTCTTTATTCCTTTTGATGCGGCATAATCCGCAAACTCATATAATAACGGCTGCTGTTGCAGATATTCATAGAGATCCTGATAATTGTCGAATGATTTCAGTTTATCATGGTTTTCGTCCGAGTATACGAGCGAGAACTGGTATAAAACGCCTGTATTTATAATATTTGAGTAATAGGACGTAACACCTGTTGTATCGCGTGGGATGAATATGTCGGGCATCACGCCGCCGCCGCCGAAGACAGAGCGTCCGCCGAGTGTTTTAAATTCGAGTGAATCGATCATTTTGATACTGTCGGCCGAGTAAAACTCTCCATGTATAAAGCGGTTATATATGTCGTGACTGTATTCTTCGGATTTGCCCAGTTCGTACTCTTTCTGGATACAACGCCCGGAAGGAGTATAATAACGCGCTACGGTGAGTAATAGCTCCGACCGGTCGCTCAGATCGAGTTTTGTCTGTACAAGACCTTTCCCGTAGGAACGTCTTCCGATAATGAGGCCGCGGTCATTGTCCTGGATCGCGCCGGAAAATATTTCGCTGGCGGATCCGGACAATTCGTTGATAAGTACAACGACAGGAGCGTCCTGACTGGAGCCTTTTCCGTTTGAATAACTTTCCATACGGGGATACGAACGTCCCTCCATATAAACAATCAAACGCCCTTTCGGTAAAAACTCATTGATAACATTGATCGCCGATTCCATATAACCTCCCGGATTATCACGCAGGTCAATGATAAATCCGGTCAGCCCCTGTTGCTTAAGTTTTGCCATTGCCGTGAGAAAATCCTTGTAAGTAGATCTTGAAAACTTACTTATTTTAATATATCCGATATGGTCATTCACCTTGTAAGACACGTCTACGGAGTTATTCGGGATATCCCCGCGTGTAAGTTCGAACTCGGCCAGTTCTTCCGCATTTCCGCGTTGTATTCCGAGTCTGACTTTGCTATCCTTCGGCCCGCGTAGCATCCGCATAACTTTTGTTGTCCCGATATTACGTCCGGCAACCGTAGAATCATTCACCGTTATAATACGGTCGAAGGGCATCAATCCTGCTTTCTCGGCAGGCCCGCCGGATATGATGCTAATGACAAGGATAGTATCAAATTGCATATTAAACTGTATGCCGATACCGCTAAATGAAGCTTCGAGATCTTCATTCGCTGCTTCAACGTCCGACGCGGGTATGTAGGACGAATGTGGATCCAGTTCGCTGATGATTTTATCAATAGCGCTTTCGGTCAGATAGTGGATATCGACCGTATCGACATAATTTTGACTGATAACATCAAGCGCTTCGTTGATCTTCTGTTGTCCTGAACGCAATACGTTAAATTGCGGTCCCATGATACGATAATATTTGCCCGTGTAGAAGCCGAGTATCAGACTAACGACGATCAGTAGTATCATCCATATAAAGTACCTCTTTCTGCCCATTTTTATTTTAGTATTTATGTTATTATTTCTATAAGATTTACGGTGATTCCTGCACGTCTGAGAAGATCAATGCCTTCTTCCGTATGATATTTTTCAGAAAAAACGACCCGTTTTATACCTGCCTGTATAATCAGTTTTGCACATTCAATGCAGGGGGAAGCGGTGATATAGATCGTTGCTCCGGTACTGTTATTATTCGACGCCGCCACTTTCGTAATTGCATTCGCTTCGGCGTGCAGTACATACGGTTTCGTTGCATAGTTCTCATCCTCGCATATATTTTCAAAGCCGGCCGGCGTCCCGTTATATCCGTCGGAAATAATCATTTGGTTTTTTACGATCAATGCTCCTACCTGTCGTCTTTTGCAATATGAATTTTCAGCCCATATCTTGGCCATTCTCAAATATCTTTTATCTACTTCCAATTGTTTTCTTTCCTTATCCGTCATAATTTGCGATTCAAATAATATTTTTTCCCGGCGTTTTGAATCCGAAGGGCAAAAGTACTAAAAAAAGGAGAAATGGCCGTATAAAAAAATAAAAAATAGCTCATTATCTTTTCATCAGGTTTGAGGCGAGTCCGTTTCGTTGAAGTAGCGCTTCGATAGTTGGCTGCTGACAGCGAAACCGGATATACAACCGGTTCGGGTCGTCGGTATCGCCTTTACTGAGGATATTATCGTAAAAGGACGTTGCTACGGCTTTGCTGAATATGCCGGCCTCTTCGAACGCGGCAAAAGCATCCGCTTCGAGCACTTCCGCCCATTTATATCCATAATATCCGGCCGCATAATCTTCGCCGGAGAAGATATGTCCGAAAGAAGTGCTTAACAGCGTATTCGGCACGTCAGGTAATACAACGGCGGGCGCGCACGCTTTTCTTTCAAACTCCTCAAAATCTTCATCAAACGGCTCCGTGATCGTGTGCCATGCCATATCTAACAAGCTGAGGCTAACTTGCCGGCAACATCTGTATCCGATATTGAAATTAGTTGCGTCGACCAGCTTTTGCACGATGTAAGACGGTATTTTCTCGCCGGTTTCGTAATGTACGGCAAACTGATCCAGAAACTCTTTTTCTTTCAACCAGTTTTCCATTAGTTGCGAGGGTAACTCTACGAAATCCGGCTTGACGTTTGTACCTGACAGGCTTTCATACATACATTTGCTGGATATGCCATGAAGCGCGTGTCCAAACTCATGCAGCAAGGTTTCCACTTCCGAATAGGTCAGCAGGGAGAGTTTTGACGCGGTCGGCCGTGCAAAATTCATGACGATCGCTACATGCGGACGATGATCTTTTTCTTTTTCGTCGACGTACTGTTCCTGAAAACTGTTCATCCACGCGCCCGACATTTTACCCGGACGTTGTAGAAAGTCGGTATACAGTACGGCCATATAATTCCCTTTCCGGTCAAACACTTCATACGCTTTCACGTCTGCATTATATACCGGTATTTTTTTATTTTCCCGGAAGGTCAATCCATAAAGTTTCGTCGCAAGATTAAACATACCTTGTCTCACCCGTTCGAGTTCAAAATACGGACGTGTCATCTCATCATTCATTTTAAAATAACGGCTTTTTACTTTTTCCGAGTGATACGTCCAGTCCCAGGGCATTACGGTGAACTCGTCCGCGTTTTCGGTTCCTAAGGCGAAGCCCTGAATCGTATTATATTCGTTTACGGCAAGCGATTTATAATTATCAAGAAGATTTTGAAGCAGCTTCGTTACATTCTCCTCATTCTTCGCCATGCGGTCTTTAAGTACGTATGCGGCATAATGCTTAAAGCCCATCATCCGTGCGATTTCCAGTCTTATATTAACGATTTTGCGGACGATTTCCTTATTATCATATTCATTATTATTATTTCCCACATTCATCTTGGCCCGGTACATTTTCTCTCGCAGATCCCGGTTCTCGGCATATTTCATAAATGGGACATAACTCAGTTCCGAAAGCGTAAAGAGCCACCCTTCCATCTCCCGGTTTTTAGCCTCCGTTGCTGCGGCTTCCGCCACCTCTTCCGGAATGCCGGCCATATCTTTCTTGTCGGTTATGGACAATTCATAACAGTTTTCGTCTTTCAGTACATTATGATTAAATTTCAGTTCCAACAGATCCAGTTCTATACTCAGTTCGCGGTATCTATCCTTATTTTCGGGAGACAGATTGGCCCCCTTATCAAAAAAAGTATTATATGTTTTCTGTAACAGACGCGAATCTTCGGTCGAAAGATTCAGGATTTTGCGCCTTTCGTAGACGGTTTTCACACGCGCAAACAGCGTGTCGTTGAGGTAAATATTATGCCGGCAGACCGACATCTGCGGCGATATGGTTTGAGCTATTTCGAGTAGCTCATCGTCATTCTCCGTATCAAGCAACCCATAAAAAATGCTGGAAACCCGTTCCAGCAGGGAGCCGCTTCTTTCGATTGCGATGATCGTGTTTTCCAGAGTAGGAGGAGCCGGATTGCGGATGATCGCTTTTACCTCTTCGTTCAACTGCTTACAACTTTCGTCGAACGCAGGAATAAAGTGTTCATTTTTTATTTTATTAAAAGGGATCGTTTCATGTGGAGTCTTGAATCTGCTTGTCAGAGGATTCGCTGCCTCTGTTACGGGAGCAGACAGGGATAAAAATAAGAGAAATAAATATACACGTTTCATATTAATTTTTTTTAGTTTGAGGATATAAATAGAATAAAAAAAGGAAGCGTTTCACTTCCTTTTTCTGTGTTAAAGGGCAAATGTCCGTTGGCGATGGATCCATTGGCCGCGTGTGAAATCCGGGAAATCGACCACAGCGCCTCCGCGTGCCACCGACATTTCCGACAAGCCGGAGATCGCACTCCATGCGGCCGCGTCGTAGCAATCCATCGGCGCCGGTTTTTTATTACGGATCGCATCAATCAGATCATACATCATTATAAAGTCCATCCCTCCGTGACCCGCTTCTCTGGCTTTTGCTTCCAGCGTACTCCATAGCCGGTGGTCATACTTCTTGATCCACTCGTCCGAGTCATCCCAGCGATGAGGTTTCGACGATCCTTCCACATATACGTGATCACCGTCATTCATCCATAGTCCTTTGGCGCCCTGCACGCGGAATCCCAATGAATAGGGGCGCGGCAGATTCGTGTCGTGCGTTACGATGATAGTCTGGCCGTTCGCGCATTTGATCATAGAGGTAACGATATCGCCCAGATTGAAGTTTATTTTGGAATAGGGATGATCGGCGCCGCCTTTTTCTACGATAAAATTGTGCAACCCGCGTGATTGCGTCGCCATTGCGCTCAACGAAAGGAAGCGATT
>JAIRKN010000176.1 GCA_031260095.1 Tannerella sp.
ATTTGTCCTAATAGCGGGATGTGTAGTTCTTCCGCTAATCGTTTGCCGCCATCTTTTCCAAAGATATAATATTTATTTTCGGGTAATTCTGCCGGCGTAAACCAGGCCATATTTTCGATCAGCCCCAATACCGGCACATTGACTTTATTTCCGGTAAACATACTGATGCTTTTACGGGCGTCGGCAAGCGCGACCTCCTGTGGCGTGGCGACGACGACGACCCCTGTGATCGCAAGGGATTGTACTAATGTCAGGTGTATATCGCCGGTACCGGGTGGAAGGTCGATCAGCAGGTAGTCCGGTTCGCCCCAGTTCGCGTCGCCGATTAACTGTTTGAGTGCGTTGCTTGCCATAGCGCCACGCCAGAGCACGGCATCTTCCTTATTTACGAAAAAACCGATAGAAAGAAGTTTCACCCCATAATTTTCGGCCGGTTGTATCAAATCCCGGTTTCCAACGTGTTCGAGGCAGGGCTTAACATCTTCCACATGAAACATTTTCGGTTGCGAGGGGCCGGAAATATCAGCGTCGAGCAGTCCTACTTTATAGCCCATACCGGCAAGCGATACGGCGAGGTTTGCCGATACGGTACTTTTCCCTACGCCTCCTTTACCGGATGCGACGGCAATGATATTTTTGACTCCGGGCAGGAGATTCTCCGGTTCGGGACGAGCGTCTTGCCTTGATTTCACCGAGATATTTCCCTGTATCTCCACTTCGGGCGAGACATACGTAAGAATGGCTGTTTCTGCCGCTTTCACCACCGATTTCATAAACGGATCATTCCGTTTGTCGAAGACCAGCGAGAAAGAAACCTTGTTGCCTTCAATGCGGATATTATCTTCTACCATTCCGGCTTCCACGAGATTTTTTCCGCTCCCCGGATACCGTATTTTTTCCAAGGCTTTAATTATTAATTGAGGATAGAGGGTCATTTTATAATGATTTGTGATAAATGAGTAAACTATTAATTTTCTTTGCGAGAGTATGAATCTCCTTGGCTTCCCAAAAGGAATCCCAGGCAGTTTTTACCGTAAAGGAGCTTTGAGCGGATCATGGATCGGCGAACTTCGGCGGCTGCGGTTATAACTGCGGTACGGATCGGGTTCGATTTCAACGCAGGGTTCGACCCACTCGTCGCGCGGCTCACAAATAAAACGGATATACTTTATATTTAGTCCGCGATCAAGCCATTGTTGTTCATAATAAGTCCGTATGGATAAAATTTCGTCTGCCATGCCGGAGTGATAGAGATGATCCGTACAAACCTGTACGGGATAACGATTTGCTTTTATCATTTCGCAGGTATAGGTATACAGGAAGCGACTGTCTGTTTTGAGATGAATAACGCCGTCGCCGGACAATATTTCGCTATACAGGCGCATAAAACGTGTACTTGTGAGGCGTTTATTTACTTTTTTCATTTGAGGATCGGGGAAAGTGAGCCATATCTCGGCCACTTCACCCGGAGCAAAGAAGTGAGCGAGAAGCTCTATATTCGTTCTGAGAAAGGCGACGTTTGTCATGCCTGCTTCCAGCGATTCTTTAGCGCCGGCCCACATCCGGGCGCCTTTAACGTCGATCCCGATGAAATTCTTCCCGGGGAAAAGCCTTCCGAGTCCGGTCGTATATTCTCCGCGTCCGCAGCCGAGTTCAAGCACCAATGGATGATGATTTCCGAAAACCTCCTCACTCCATCGTCCTTTTTGCGGGCATCCGCCTTCCGGTTGCAACACCGCTGCATAAGGATATTGGAATACGTGCGGAAAGCCGGCCATGTCGTCAAATTTCTTTAATTTATTTTTTCCCATATACGTTTAAAAAAAGTGGGGGGGCAAGCCGAAACATTCCCCGGATCATTTCTAACAGAGTGCAAAAATAGAAAAAAAAACGGATCTTATAGATACGTCTGCGACCGTTTTACATTCGGATCCGAAAACGGGTCAGCCCGTCCTCGTCTGTTTGCAAAGAAAAAGTATAGCCATGTTTGTTTAATACTTCACGGATAAAAATAAGTCCCAGCCCTTGTCCATTGGGTTTGGTCGAGAAGAAGGGACTGAACAGTTTGTTTTTCGTTTCTTTATCAATCCCTTTTCCGGTATCGGCAATTTCGAGGCAAACCGGATCGTTCGACGTACGGATGTATATTTCCCCGTCTTTTCCGATCGCTTCGACGGAATTTTTAAGGATGTTAACCAGTACCTGTTCAAAAAGCACGCTATCTATTTTTACCACGGGAGGGTGGTCCGATAATTCCATCACGATCCGTATATTTTGGTTTCGGCAGACATTTTCCATGAAGCGTTTCCCGGAAGAAACCAGTTGATTGAGATCCTCTTCCCGCAGTTGAGGTTCCGGGATGCGCACCACGTCCGCAAAATCAGTAATAAAACGGCTCATACTGTAACAGCGTTCGACAGCGATCTGTAATACATCGTGCAGTTCCGTATCTTTGAATGTATCCAGCAGCGTATCCAGCGTCGAAGTGATACCTGCGGTTGTATTATTCACTTCATGTGCGATCATACGGATGACTTTCTCGTAGGCTTTTTTCTCTGCTTTGAAAACGTCTTCGGTCAGCGATTCGATCAGATGGAAAGGATGTTGAAACCCCCGGTCGAGAAAAGAGGAGTGCGTACATTTATATATACTGGCATTATTGAGGCGTATGATTTGTGAATCATACTTTTTTATAAGCGTCAATTCTGTTGCTAAGGGAGAAGCTATCCGGGTCAATTTTTTGCCGGTCATACTGTCGGAATATTTCAGGCCGAAAATTTTATAAGCAGCCGGATTAGCGGCCTGAATAGTTCCATCCGGATCAAGAATAATCACACCTAAGGGCGAGGCATTGATCAGCAGATCCAGGAAATGATTTTGTTCCCTCAGATAAAGACGTTCATTTTTGAGTTGATTCATCATTTTATTAAAAACATCCACGATACGGTCGGCGTCTGTTTGTCCCACGCGTCGCAGGCGGGAGCTGAAATCCTGTTCTTTCAACAGCGCCATGCCGTCGCCTATGATTTGTAGCGGTCTGATGATCCGCCGGTAAAAAACGAACAAATAAATTGCTGTGATAAAGATCAACACTTCCACCGCAATAAACACATAAAACGACGAAGCATAAAAGACGAAATAAGCCATTACGACCAGTATGACCAGCAATAAAAGCGTCAGTATCCAAAACAAACCTTTTAATCTCATAGTTTCGTTTTAATATCAGGGAAGGGGGTCAATATTATATTTCTCCAGTCTTCGGTAGAGCGCAGCACGGCTTATGCCGAGTGCAGATGCGATGCGCGAGATATTCCCGGAATATTTTTCGACGGCCTGGAGGATCGTTTGTTTTTCAACCTCATCGAGAGTAAGTCCCGACAGCGCAGTCAGTGATTTACCGGAAGGGGCGGCGGGTTGATTTTGTTTCTGAAAGTCGGAAGCGTCCAGGATCTTCTTTCCCGATACAAGCATTGTACGTTCGACCAGATTTTTCAATTCGCGGATATTTCCCGGATAGGGCAGACTTTTCAGATAAGCCATCGCTTCCGGCGTAAACGTCACTTTCTCCATATCGTTATTTTCCGCTTGTTTATCGGCAAAGTAAGAGGCCAGCAGCGGCAGATCTTCCTTTCTCTCCCGTAGCGGCGGCAGGTGCAGGGTTATCAGATTGATACGATAGAAGAGATCCTCGCGGAAGGTACGGCTTGCGACCATTTGACGGAGGTCGCGGTTGGTAGCGCTTACCACCCGGACGTTCACTTTGCGCGGACGACTATCGCCCAACACTTCAAAGGTCTGGTCCTGTAATACCCGCAATAGTTTCACCTGGCAGGAAAGATCGAGGTCGCCCATCTCATCAAGAAAGATCGTACCTTTATCGGCCATTTCGAAGCGCCCTGTCCGATCCGCATGAGCGTCGGTGAACGAACCTTTTTTATGTCCGAACATTTCGCTTTCAAAAAGGCTTTGCGAGAGTCCTCCCAGATTAACCTTCACAAACGCTTCCCCAACTCTCCGGCTGTTTTCATGAATCGCCTCCGCTATCAACTCTTTTCCGGTACCACTTTCTCCTGTAATCAAAACAGAAGCATTGGTAGGCGCAATCCGTGAGACGGTAATTAATATTTCCAACAGCGCCTCGCTTTTCCCTATGATCTTATCAAACCGGAATTTCTTATCAACGTCTGTCCGGTTCAACGGTTTCGCATCTTCATCCTCTTTCCGTGTAAGTTCGATAGCCGTATGAATAGAACTAAGCAGTTGTTGATTATTCCAGGGTTTTGTGACGAAGTCGAATGCTCCGTTCTGCATACCCAGTACCGCCAGAGAGATAGACCCCCATGCCGTAATCAGAATGACGGGCACATCCGGTTGAAAGATCCGTACCTGCTTCAAGAGTCGAAGCCCTTCTTCCCCGGACGCTGTGAGGGTGAAATTCATATCCATCAGAATCAACTGTGGAGCCGTCTGCCGGACAATATTCAACGCCTCTACCGGCCCGGAAACCGCCTGTGTCTCATAATCCGCGCGTTTCAACAGGAAAGTCAAAGAAGAGCGGACAGCAATATCATCATCTATTATTAATATCATGATACAATTTTTATCAGCCAAATATACGCTTTTTTTACAAATAATCAATAAAACGATGAAATACGCATCTAATTTTATTCTATCCTTTGATTTTCACCGCCGGCATAACATGCCGCCACCATGTCATTGCGAAAGCCGACCCCATTTCATGGAGGAAAAAGGGGAAATGACTACCTCATCATGGAGAGGAGCGCAGCGACGCGGCAATCCAGGGGTATACAGGGTGCTGGATTGCTTCACTGCGTTCACAATGACGAATAGTGAGAGGGCCGCCGCAATGACGAGGTATGTACCTGGATTGCTTCCTGCTTCGTTCCTCGCAGTCTGCAATGACGATATTCTCCGGTGTGCCGAATCCGATTCGCGCTGTCCGGATCGCCACGAGACTTCCGGAGGATCCTACAAAACTTCCGGAGGATCCTACGAGACTTCCGGAGCACGCTACAAAATTTTACGGACTGACTTTATAAAGTTATGTAAGGTACAGTATAACAGATTCATCCATACACGCAAAATCTTTCCGGTAGAGAGTGTTCCGACGGTAGAATTTCTTTCGATCGGGCCGGCAGAGGCGTCCTTTTCGTGCCGGTTGGTATTGCGAACATAGCCTGTTCGTTGCGGCGAGAGGTTTTGTGCTTGTGTCCGTACGGATTACAATGTCACCAATACAAATATCTGGGCCAGCAGGACGCGCAGGAACATCGTTAAAGGATATACCGTCGCATAAGCCGTGGCCTGCGCCTGGACAGGGGCTATCCCATTGGCAAACTCAAGGGCGGGAGGGTCTGTCATCGAACCGGCTATACATCCGCATAGTTTCAGGTAATTGACTTTCATCAGACGGGCAATGATACCGGCCGCCAGAAGGGGAATCCATGTGATTGCGATCCCGTATATCATCCATTTCCAGCCTCCGTTCATAATGGTTCCCACAAATTCCCCCCCCGACAACAAACCTACACAAGCAAGAAACAGAATGATACCCGTCTCACGCATAAAATAATTAGCCCCGGGCGTCATGTAAAAATTAAGTTTGCCGATACGTCCTTTATAACCCAGTATGATTGCGATTAAAAGCGGTCCGCCGGCAAGCCCAAGTTTGGCGGGTGCAGGAAGCCCCGGAATGAAGATCGGTATGCTGCCTAAGATGATTCCGATGAAAATACCCAGAAAAATAGACATTATATTAGGTTTCGCCAATTCATTGACCGAATCGCCCAACTCTTTTTTTACATCATTCAATACTTCCTTTTTTCCGACTACCTTTATCGTATCACCCAACTCCAGGGTCGTATGAAGGGTGGGAAGAATCTTCATCCCCGACCGGAAAATCCGGGTAATGTTTGCCGGATAACGTCGATAGATCCCGACCTGTTCGATCGTTTTACCGGCCAGCTTCGGATTGGTCATTAAAACATTAATGATCGCCAACGGACCGGAAACCTCTGTGTTTTCGGATATTCTCACTTTTCCGATCTTGAAATTCAGGCTTTCAATCATGTTTTGGGCCGATACGCCACAGATGATATCGCCTTCCTGAATGATTTCATCGTCTATCGCCAGGATTGATTCTCCGTAACGTACAATACGGGAAACCGCCAGTTCTTTGTCCATAATGTGCTTGACGAAATCAATGTTTTTGCCGAACAGGTTTGGATTGGAAACGGTTATTTCTACACTTTGCAGTTTCGTTTCATTGTCGCCCAGGCTATCTGTGTATTTCTTTGTCTCAATATCGGTTTTTATTCTGAAAAACAATTTGATCAACAGAATGGTTAGAATAATTCCGATGATACCGAACGGGTAAGCCATTGCGTACGCCATGCCTGTTTCCGAAACAACAGAGGCTTCTGTACCCTGTTCCGTAAGCGCCTGTTGGGCCGCCCCCAGACTGGGCGTATTCGTGACGGCGCCACACAGTATGCCGACTACAACAGCAGGGGATAAGTCCGTCAAAGAATAAATCAGATAAGCAATGCCAAAACCTCCTACTACGATTCCTATTGCAAATAGATTTAATAACAGTCCGTCTTTTTTGAATGAAGAAAAAAAGCGCGGCCCCATATTCAGTCCGATACTGTAAATAAATAATACCAATCCGAAGTCACGGACGAAATGCAGCGTATGCTCATCTACCGGCACTCCGAAGCAAGCGATCAGTATGCCGCTGAACAGTACCCCTCCTACTCCGAGTTTGATTCCTTTTGTCCCGGCTTTTCCTATTAATACGCCGGCAAAAGCAGCCATACATAAATAAAGCATGGTAGAGCCGACACTCTGCGTTGTGAAAAAATCTAATAAATACTTCATATATTTTTCTTCTTACATTAAAAATCCTTTGAGTCCAATTGTTTTACATGGTAAAAAGAAGAAGGAATAAAACCGCGCGCACTCCGGCTGAGGATAAAGAATTGTCTTTTTCGGCCGCAAAACTACATGAAAATTCTGTGATTTCCAAGCGCGTGCGAAACGAAAAAAGTTTTTCTTTGAAATAATTGCATCGTAAAAAAATCAGACTGTTTTTTTCTGAAAACAAGAAGAGATATCTATCATCTTATCCTCTCTTATCCGGTATAAACGTTGATTCGTCCTGACGGAATTCAGGCCGCCAAGCTCTTCTATATACGGGCCTAATTTGATATAATCGAAATGCCGGTGCGAACAGGCAGGCGGAATATGCTGTTTTCCCGAATACCAGGCGGTTTTTATGCGACCGGCATTGCGTATAAACAGCGCCAATTGCTCTATTTCCTGCGGGGCGGCGTCTCCACCCATAAAACAGATACAGGTAATCGCCTTTCCGTATTTATTCATCAAATCCGTCAAGACGATTTCATCCAGTATCTCGCCCTTATCCTCCATCAGATGAGGGCTGTGGCATCCTTTACAGCGGTTGGGACAGTTTGACAGGTTAATGGCCAACGTGATTTCACCCGGGACTTCCTGAAATACTATATCATAACTGATGAATCGTAGCATAATGACGTTGTGCAGCCTCCTTCTGCCTGCTTTGGGAAAAATTACTGATGCGTTTCATATATCCGATGATACGGGTCAGGTAGTCCAGATTCTGACTTCCACACGACGGACACGTCTTCAGGTTTCGTTTATCAATATGGTTACAATCACAACAAACCGTGTTCGGTATGTTGAATGTAAAATAATTGCACCCTTCCTGCGCTGCAATGCGTAGCAACTGACGGTATTGTTCCTTACTCAAGTGTTCGTCCAGATTGAGGTGTAGCGCCGATCCCCCGGTTAGATGTTCAATATACTGCCTTCCATGCAAGCGGAATTTATCAATGATGTTTAGCGATTTATCTTCTACAATATAGAAATAACTGTTGTAACAATCACGGTTTACTTTATATCCGTCACGCCTGTCCCATTTGGCATGTTTCACACCTACATTTTCCGCGGGAATCATTTCACAATTGAACATCACTTCTTTTGTCCGGTACTTTTTGTTATAATTTTCAATAATACCCAGGATTTCCTGCACAAATTCGGCATAACGGGGATTGTCGTTAATCTCTATTCCCAGCGCCTCTGCCGCTTCTACCAATCCGTTCACTCCGATCGTCAGGTATTGGCGGCTCATATTGATATAGCCGGAATCAAATAAGGGCAACATTCCTTTTGCCTGCATATATTTCAGGTTATCATTGTAAGCCAGTTGCACTTTATGTACAAGGTCTACAATTTCTTCCAGGAAAAACCGGTACGGATACGATTTACGTAAAGCATGCTGAATACAACGGTTTAGATTGATCGTTAATACACTTTTCGAGCCGGTGGAAACGCCTCCGGCGCCTAAGGTATAACTAAATCCATTATCCTGAATTTCATTCCGTAACCGGCAACAACTACTTAACGAATCTGCATTGTCGCTGATATAAGTGAAGAACGAATGTCCTTCGGCGTACATTTCGGCCGTAAAATCACCATATTCTTCGTCTTTTACATCGCCGTCTTCAGTCAGAAGCGCCATTGTTTCAACCGGAAATGTCAACACGGTACGCGTACGTTCATGGTTAAACCATTTCATAAAACGCTTTTGCAGCCAATTAAGCGAATCCCAGTCGGGTTTGCTTCCATCCGGAAAAACAAATTCACTGAACAGGCTTTCAAAGTAATATTTGTCATAATAGGAGATATTCCAGAATACGGCCTGAAAATTCCTGGCTCCGGTAGGCTGGTTGATAGAATAAACAATCTGTTCAAAATAGTCGGTAATCACCTTGTCCAATATACGTTGTTTTTTAGACAGGTCTACCACCTTATCCACATTCAGGTAATAGTCGGGACCATACTCCAACCCGATAAAATAATTCATGTACATCAGGAACTCAGGGGTTGCACAGGCTCCGCTAAGCATACTTGATACCATGAAGACCATGTTTACAAACCCGCCACAAAACGATTTCAGGTTGGTCGGGGCTTTGGAATTTCCTCCGATAGATGTCGTACCCCCGATCAGCCAGGGGTACATCGTGATACTGGCGCAATAATTGGCAAGGCTTGTTTCATCATTTTTATAGATATAATGGTTATTCAGTAAGTCAAGGTATTTATCCGAGATTTCTTTTCCGTACATATCTTTAAGACGGTCGGTCAACATCCTTCGATTCAGGCGGATAAAGTTCGACTTGGGAAGTTCGCCGATAAGGGTTGCCATGTTTTTGTTCTCCACATTGGCATTCGAATCGTATTTGCTTCCCGACGCTGCATTTTTGGCGTCGCAATAGTCCATCAGAAACTTGAGTTTATCCCTCACTTCCCGGTCTTCCTCATGTTTTTGCCGGTAAAGCATATAGGATTTGGCAACCGCATAGTATCTTTCCGCCATCAAAGCTACTTCTACTTGATTTTGTATATCCTCCACGGTAGCGCCTTCTTTCACACTTACCCGGCAGAGAATGTTGGTAATTACATCCTCCGTAGCAAAACTGCCCACTGATAGAAAAGCCTTTGCTATCGCATTCTTGATCTTTTCAATAGAGAAAACCTCTTTTTTTCCGTCCCTTTTGATAATGAATAGTTCCATGATATAATCTTTTATTAAAACATTTGCGATAAAAACATCCGAACAATTACCCACGGAGTGAAAAAAGGATCATACTTCAACGATTTGATAAAATCCTGCATGTTTGAAGTTCGTCTTGCCACTCTTCACCCGAAAGTCCGGAATCTGCTGATATGGCAGGTCTTCTGACTTGCCCGGCTAACGGACCTCCTTCCCGGATGCTCTCATAATTTATCCAGTGGAGTTTTTTTCCTGTCCGAAGCTCTTCTACGGGCTTACAGCTACGGGGATAGTTCCCGAATTACACAGGATTCCCTTTTCATCCGGAATAACCGGAACCATATCGCCACAAAGATAAATCTTATTTTTATGACATCACCAAGTTTGGCGAACTTTTTTTCAACAAAACAACAAAAGTTTTCCAAAATATTCCACAAATA
>JAIRKN010000186.1 GCA_031260095.1 Tannerella sp.
CTCATGCCGAATTAGTTAATCCGGAAGACAGTATTGCTGCCATGTATAAAAGAATATTCCCGGAAACTCCATATCGTGGAGTGGACGAAGGCCCCACTTACAGAAATGGGCCTTACGGAAGTACGTCGCATCCAAAAGCCGATTTTGCCGCTATGGTGACCCGTTTGGATACCTATGTGGGTGATATCTGTAACTTGTTGAAAGAGTTGGAACTTGACAAAAATACAATCATCATATTCACCAGTGACAACGGCCCTCATGTCGAGGGAGGAGCCGACCCGCATTTTTTCAAGAGTTACGGGCCTTTGCGCGGGATGAAACGCGATCTTTATGAAGGCGGTATTCGAGTCCCTTTTATTGCATGGTATCCGGGGAAAATAAAAGCCGGAGCCGTCAGCCGTCATATTGCTGCATTCTGGGATGTGTTGCCTACGTTGGCGGAATTAACCGGAATAGAGACAACAGGAAATACGGATGGCGTCTCTTTTCTTCCAACACTATTCGGACAAAAGCGACAGGCTCAACATGAATACCTGTACTGGGAATTTCACGAACAGGGCGGGAAAGCGGCGGTTAGAAAAGACAACTGGAAATTTATTATGTTGAATGTCAACAACAGGGAAAAGACAAAGATCGAACTGTATGATTTGTCGGAAGATATACATGAAGACAACAATATAGCCGGACAACATCCTCAGATTGTATTAGAAATGTGGCAAATAATGAAAAATTCACATGCGGATTCGGATGTGTTCCCGTTTTCAATACCTTCGTTATGAATTGATTACCGTCTATATCTATGGGACAGGGATTTTATATCCCTTATTGATAAATGTCCTCATCTTGTAAATATTTTTTATTCGTCCAAATCGCAACGTAACCAGTTTGGCCACATGTCTTTATTCCGTATCCTGACGGAAGCAGTCGGAATAATACCGGAAAAAATCGTAGTTAAGCGCTATGCTGATTTGCAATAGAAATTCTGCGTCAATCGTTCGTTTCCGATATAGCTTGTAGATATTGCTTCGGTCGCAATGCAACCGCTTTGCCAGCCGGCATGCGGAATATCCCTCTGTTTCCGCTTTTTCCCGTATCAATCGTCCAATATGCAGTTCCTTTCTTTTTTGGAGGGAAGCCGGGACGGAGAGTTGTAATTGTTTCATCGACATATCTTTTATTACATTAATTTACTGTTTCTCCAATTACCGACAATTGTGACGGGACGTTATCCATATGGCCATATACCGTGACGGCTTTCCTGAAACTTCCGGACGTACCCGCCGGACAGCAGCGCACATTCCGTAGCGCTGCCCGCCTCCATGTACGGAATATCCGAAGAGAATATGATCCGTTTTCCCGTCCTCCCGAATTGCCACTGAACAAATCCGGCACATATTCGCGCCTGTTATCGATCGCCTGTAATCTTTTACGGGCAACGAACAACCGGCCCAAAAGGGGTATTTCCGATTCATATGTCAAAAAAACGCTCCGCATAGTTTCCTTTTTTTGGGTTATTTAAAAAAATCCGTTCGCTATCTAACTGATGCGCTGAGATTTTTTCTGCAAATTTAAAATACGGCGCTTAAAATAACGCTTAATAAAGCGCTTAATTCCGAAAAAAAGAATAGAAAAAAATCATTATTGTTTTTTTAAGCGCTTTATTAAGCGGTCTTTCGGATGTTGAGTCTGTCTAAAGGAAATTTGCCCGCAAGGAACGTGACGCGCTGGTTATTGCAAACGCAATGGAGGGTTTCATCTCTTTTTCGGTTTAACAGATGATAAATCTTCATTTTCATTCCCAATTCAATACATTCAAATCGCAACGATACAATATGTCGTCTCCCGCCTCCAAGAAGTATAAGGCATTATTCTTGGCGTCTATTGCCATTTCCCTTATGGGATGCCCTAAATCCAACTTTTTCACCAGATTTCCATTCCAGTCAAAAACATGGACAAGGTACGGGTCTTTGTTTTCTGATGAACGGAAATCTATTATTTCTCCAACGTACAGCGCATAAATATAATTATCGTCAGCCTGGATACGTCTGTAATACTGTTTTATATTCCTTACGCCCGAATAAAAAACTGAAAAGTCCGGCGTATTTTTTATCCTGTGCCCGGTAATCCGACCGGTCGCAAGGTCTATGATATTGATCTGACAGAGATAACTCATCGCTTGGGCGATTTTTGTGCGATCCGGCTTTACACAGTCGGACGACCCATAATAAAAGACGATCGGTATTTGAGCAACGTCGCCCTTTTGAACGGTTGGGCGGTTGTAGATCCTGATGTCGCCTGCCGGTTGATTGGAATAGATGGTTCTTTTCTGATAATAAGGCGTTGAGGCGATGTCGCCGTCCATTGTCAACATTTCACTATCAAGACGGGCAACCAATGTATCATCACTCAAACGAAACATATAGTTAAAAAAATCGTTTCCCGGATCTCTTTCGTATGGAATAACCGTATCCATAATTGCCTCTCCATGTTTAACCGACCGGGATATGTTCCACACTAACAATTTTTGTTCATGCAGAGCATTCAGGAGCGTTTTCATGGAACCACCCTCTTCATATACCTGAAAAATATATGGAAGCGTGTAGACTTCACCGGGGCCTCCACCCCGATCAACAAAGTCGCCGATATACGCTCCCGTATGCAAATTGAATACCTGAAAAAACGATTTCGTCAACTTGGTATTCCAGAAGATCATAAAACTGTCGCAGACCGTTGGATTACCCCAAAATGGCCCGTCCAGATTTATTTCTTCCGGAGTTATCTTTTCCACTTTTATGTCATCAATCAAACGTATTTGACCGTTGAAACAGGAATCGTCCGAAACCCTGCCACAACTGCCCGTTATCAGAATAACGACTGCCGCAACTGTTAGCCGTTTCTTCATGTTGTACGCCTTTCCTGACTTCTCTTGCCGCTATGATGTACCTTCACCGTTATCGACGGGGCGGTCGCTGATATGGTTACAAATCCGATAAAAATCTTTTTATTCATGTTCATACTCAAAATATTTAATTGGTAATAACGCATAATCCCGCCACAACGAATAGATCTTCATATTGACCTATCATTGCATTATTACTTCCATCATTCTTCTATATCCTTCTATAGACTTTGCATTTGCAATAGGAGAACCTATCCAGATTACTTCCATATTCTTATCAATAATAAAAGTGCGACATAAAAGATTTGTTGATATTATGGGATTGTTTTTTAATAAATAATTATCTTTGTCAAAGAAGAAGAGATATTCAATTTTCATTCCGGTAAACGATTCCTCTATTTGCTTCTTATTTTCGCTTTCGTCGATTACCAATACAATATCCGTATTGAATTTTTCAAAGTCCTCCGCATACTGATTGAGTATGGTCAGTTTACTTAATGAACATGGAACGCAGTCTGCCGCTTCAAGATAAATGACAAGGTGATAATTAGAGGAGGCACCGGAGATTTGTTGGACCAGTTCCTCCGGCAAATCGACTTTTGATCCCAAAAATCGTTTCATCTCTTTTTCGGTTTCGCTGACAGGGCGGCAGGAATGTAAGCTAAGTAACAGCAATCCTGTTAACAGATAATAAATCTTCATTTTCATTCCCAATTCAATACATTCAAATCGTAACGATATAATATGTCATCTTTAGCGTCCAGGGAGTATAAGGCATTGTTCTTGGTGTCTATTGCTATTTCTCTTATGGGATGCCCTAAATCCAACTTTTTCACCAGATTCCCGTTCCAGTCAAAAACATAGACAAGGTACGGGTCTTTGTTTTCTGATGAACGGAAATCTATTA
>JAIRKN010000187.1 GCA_031260095.1 Tannerella sp.
AGCCAAACTATTCGTGCACGGCAAGGGCAAATACACCGGCCGCTACCAAACCACATTCCATATCATCAACCAAGAAAAAGAACCGCCTGCAGAATAACCCCAACCATCCGGCAAAACCGATCCCACCTCTCAAACCGCCATTAATTTTGAGAACAGCTCCCAAATCTGTTTCCAAAAGGATCTTTATTAATCAGAAATAACCCCAAAACCTCACATCACTGCCAAACCTCACATCATCGGCAACATTATAATACCTTACACTATCCCTCCTCATAATTACAACAAGCCCTTCACTCCAATCCGCTCGCCCACCCCACCGCCCCCCGTAAAGCTCCTCCTTTTTAGGGTTCGCGTGGGCATGAGTGACAACTGTAATCTTAAAAAAATATAAATAATACGATTTTTCCGGATTATTGTATAGGCTTCTCGGAAAAATTTCATCTCTTTGTAAGTGTATAGAGAAACTTTATATCTAAATCGTTGAGGAGAGCAATAAATAACATACAATCACTGTTTGAACAGATTGCGAATGATAATCCTAAAGCATTTCAGTTGTTTTTTGATTATACATACTCAACGTTATATAGGTATGCGAACTATTTTATTGAGGATGAAGACTTATGTAAAGACGTCATTTCCGATGTTTATTTGTATATCTGGCAAAACAGGCGAAAGCTGCCTGAGATCCGGGATTATGAAAACTATCTTTTTGTATGCGTCCGGAATCAGTCACTCAACTATCTGAAAAGTATTAACAGATATCAGAAAATAAGATTGGATCATGCCGATATACAAGACCTGACGGACAGGACAACACCGGAGAAAAACATGCTTTATGATGAGTTGAAGAGTATCATAGAGTTGACCGTAAACTCGCTCCCTCAGAAGTGCCGCCTTATATTCTTTATGGTACGCGAAGAGGGGATGAAATATAAGGAGGCAGCAGAGATTCTTTCGATCTCGGAACGTACGGTACATGCGCAAATGTGCATTGCACTGAAAAAAATAGGTAGAGTCATAAAGGAATATCGTTTTGGTAAAAAATAATACAAAGATTGGTCATGAAATTACAGCAAAATAATAATTGGGATGCGATAGCAAAGTTGCTTGCGAAAGAGAATGAAGAAGGGCCTCATTTATATGCTGACCTGAGTGATGAGGACAAAATGCTTTTTGATATAATGGAAAAGATCAAACTGGATTGTGATTATAAGCAGGCATTCCGTATAAAGGAGGAAACGCTGGAGAAGACCTTTCACAAAATATTTGACGATCAGAAAGCCTCCAAGCGGAAAAATAACCGTAATCCATTCATTATTTTATTTGCAATAGCGGCTTCCATTGCCGTTTTATTAAGCATATCCAATATTTATTTATATCAGGGTAAGAAACATCCGGTCGAAACGGGCAAGGTGATGTTCGCCTCTTTGACTGCCATATCCAACGTGATCCTGCCGGATAGTACGCTGGTCACTCTTAATAAGGGAAGCAGCCTCTCGTATGAAACGGATTATAATCATTCGGTGCGAAAGGTGGAGTTGTCCGGCGAGGCGTGTTTCGACGTCCGGCCCGATACGGAAAAACCATTCATTGTATCAACAGGTCGGGTAGACATCAACGTATTGGGGACGGTGTTTAATGTTTCTGCTTACCCGGAGGAAAATGAAATTATAACGAGCCTGATTTCCGGATCTGTCCAATTGACCGGTAAGGGAAATGAAGTGCTTTGTCAGTTACTGCCTAACCAGTCTGCAATATATGATAAAGAAAGTTCATACGTGGAGATCGCTTCTTTCGATCCGGATTATGCCGTTGGCTGGATGACAGGAAAGTTGCTGTTCAAAAAGAAACTGTTCCGGGAGATCTGCAAGGCACTTGAGAAAAAATTTAACTGCTCGATAGAGGTGAAAAATGAAGAGATCGACCAAAAATTATTTACCGGCAAATTTCAGAATGACGAGACACTCCCTGAAATATTAAACGTCATACGGATCAACATCCCTTTTCAGTATAAAATAGAAAATAATCATATAACAATTTATTAAGAATTATGAGATACTATGTGTTTCTTGTGGCGTTCCTGTCCATAGGAATAAGAAGTTATTGTGTTTCGGAAAACACAAAAATGGCGGATGGCTATCCTGTTGCCAACTTTGCCCTGACAGTAAATGCCTCGGAAAACGGCGACTTTTTCGGGCGTATATTTCAGAATCCGGGACAACTGGGTAGCTGGCTGTCGGACAAAGGCGCCGTCGCGTGTTATATTGAAAAAGAAAACAGACGGCATCCGTTTTCCGGGTTTGGTGAAAAACAAATAGAACGCACCTTTCCTTTTGTCAGAGGTCTGTATCAGCAGTCCCCGGTACTGTCGGCAATGATTCGGACGGAGTCTTTCTGTCCGCTGGGGATCAATGACCCGGAAACATCGTCGCTACCCACCCTTCTTCTCGAAATAAACTGTATAAATCCCTCCGGTCACGAAGAGTTTATGATAAAAATAAAACCGGATTCATCGTTGGTCAATAACGTTCGGTTATGTAAATCCTCCGGTTATTCGGGGATCATGAATGAAGGATTTCAGTTGACGAGCGATGCGGAAACAACATGGGAAAACGGAGAACTGGGGATAAGCGTCGTCTTAGAGCCTGCCCGGCAAAAGAAAATACGCATCCTGCTGACATTTTTTGACAAGGACTGGATTACCGCAAACCGCTTCGATAATGTAGAGGAAATTACAAATTATACGTACAACCTCTGGCCTGTTTTGAAAGAAAAAACCCGGTTGTTTAGCGATGCGATCCCGGCAACCGGGGATAAAGAACTGGATACATACCTGCGTTGGTATATGATCCCGGGTATTTCACTGACGAAGTGTACGAAAGAAAATGAAGTGCTGACAATGGGCTATTGTGAATTAAACCAGCGCGACAGTTATTGGACGTCCTGGCTCCACTTAGTCCTGTTCAAAGATCTGGA
>JAIRKN010000003.1 GCA_031260095.1 Tannerella sp.
TTTAAAATCCCGGTACGGGATTATTTAATCAAATCCGTAAAGGATGAATTATTCATGTATTTTGCAAATTCCAGATCAACGGCTGCTTCGCTTGCAAGAGAACGGTCTTTACCGATCGCTGCTTTCAGGTTGCTCACCACTCCGTTTGAATCGTTTGTACGTGCAGCGACGACGGCTTTCAGATAGTCTGTAATAGCATCTGCATTCTTCACGCCATTCAACGTCTGGGCTGCCATACTGTAATCTTTTGTCAGGATCTGTGCAAGTGCGGCATTATTACTTTTCGTTCCGGCAAATGAACTGACCGCTTTTGCGTAATCACCCTGTTCGAGGTAAAGCAACCCAAGCGCCTCACCCAATTCAGGTACATCAGAAGCATTTCCAAACAACTGCTGGGCTTTACTCTTATCACCTTTCAACAGAGCAAGAAGACCTAAGTTAATGTTCGCTTCGCTGTTATTTTTAATAGAGTTTGCTTTGTTAAACAGTTCTTCCGCCTTATCATAATCACCGGCACGGAAGCGCTGCATACCTACATTATTCCATGTACGATAGTCGCCCGGATAAATAGCACTTGCCTTCGTATAAATCGTTTCCTTTTCAGCTTCATTATCCGTCAGTGTAGCGGCATATAACAACTCTTCAACAGTAAGGCTTCCGGCGTCACTCTTTGCTAATGATGCAATTTCCGCATCCGATTTTCCGATGATCTCAATGTTTGCCGTCAGGCGTGAACGGCGTAACTGCGGAAGTATTTCGTCTGCCAGTGATTTAAACACAGTAGAAATGTTTTTAATTTCATGTTCCCGTTCTTCCGGATCTTTGTACATAGATAATACACGAAGCACAAGATCTTTATCCTGAAGATTCGATTTAGATACAAGTTCACTGAATCCTTCCCAGTCCTGAGCCGTATAACGAGCGTCTACCGGAACGTCTATCTTACGTTTTTTAAGCTCCTTATTCAGGAATTTCGTCGTATTGCCTTCACGACGTTCTGCCAAAGCGTCATTCAGTTTCACGCCGCCATCGGGAGAGGCATAAGCCGAAATCTCAATAGCCACATTCTGATTAGGCGCTTCGTTCGCATTTTCCACAAGATTCTGCCATTCTTTAATCTCGCTCTTGCTTAATTCTTTTGAACGCAATTCAGCCTGTTGAATCAGGAACATGATATTGGCGTCATACGCTTCTTTGATGATGCGTTGGAATTTATCAGCGCCTATGGCGGGATTAGCCGTTGCAGCGTCAGCCAAAGCAGAAGTGGCAATCACACCGTCCGCAATTTTAACATCCGGTAATTTTACCGTCTTCTTTTTTATCTTCGCTTCAAAAGTAAGATACAGTTCGGACTTTTTCATAGCCGGTATGTATTCAAATTTCGAACGCATTGTGGCATTACCGCCGGTAGCATAAGCCACTGTCTGGTTGTTAGCTTTTACTTTCTCGCCCTGGAAAGTATAAGAAGTACCCCATGTTTCACCGGTAGCATAACGAAGCACCGGTGTAACAGTCACTACCGCATTTTTATTAAACCATTTGGCTGGAAACGTCGCATTGATCGTGACGGGTATTTCACCACCTATCACCTCAAGAGGCTGCGGTTCAGCCTTGATATACTGCTCCGATAACGGAGTCAACTTTCCCGAACAAGCCGAGAATACATAAATTACCGCCAATACAATGAGTGGCATAAAGATTTTTTTGTTCATAACAGTTAACTTTAAAAATTTGTTTATAATTTCATTCTACTTATTTGTTTGTTTCTTAGCTGATAGGTGACCGTACAATTACGACCGCGTGCAAAATTAAAAAAAATCTTTTACAGAAACACAAAAAAACCGGAAAAAAATTCAAAAAAAAATCGTATTTTTGTACACTCATTGATAATTAATGATTATCAAGCACGATAAAACCGCTTTAATAACAATGAATTATTTAATAAAAGCTCCGGAAAAACTGCATATTGAAATCCATTTGCCGGCATCAAAAAGTATTAGTAACAGAGCGCTCATACTAAATGCCCTGTGCAGTCGCCCGAAAGAAATAAAAAATATATCGGTATGCGATGATACGGATGTGATGATAAAAGCGCTTCAGGACGAAAACAGCGAAATAAATATCGAGGCAGCCGGAACTGCCATGCGTTTTCTGACAGCTTACCTGTCCGTAAAAAAAGGTTCCCGGACAATCACCGGAACGGAAAGGATGAAAAATCGCCCCATAAAACTGCTGGTAGAAGCCTTGCAGTCATTGGGAGCGCAAATAGAATATATTGAAAAAGAAGGTTTCCCACCATTGCATATCAAGGGGCAAACGCTGGCCGGAGGGGACGTTTCTTTAGATGGAAGCGTAAGTTCCCAGTATATCTCGGCGTTACTTATGATTGCGCCGCTTATGACGAACGGCATGCGTCTGCATCTGAGAGGTAATATCATTTCCCGGCCATACATAAATTTAACCATACAGCTTATGCGGAAATTCGGAGTGGTTGTTTTCGAAGAAGGGCAAAGTCTTACGATCCCGCCTCAACAATACTCTCCCGTAGAAAACTTCACGGTAGAGGCAGATTGGAGCGCCGCCTCTTATTGGTATGAAATGATTGCATTATGTAGACATGAAAACGCATCTGTTTCGCTGCCCGGATTATTGCCGGATAGCCTGCAGGGAGATATTTCTATTGTGGAACTGTTTGATAAACTCGGCGTAAAAACAACATTCACACTTTCCGGTGTTACACTCACCAAAAAAAAACGGGAAATCAATCCCCCGCTCACATTCGATTTTGTTTCTATGCCTGACATGGCACAAACAGCCGTCGTTACATGCGTAATGCTTGGCATACCGTTTAAATTTACCGGCCTGCAAAGCCTCAAAATAAAAGAAACAGATCGATTGGATGCGCTTCAAAACGAATTAGGCAAATTAGGATACCCGCTAACCGGATACGACGGGAAAACGCTCCAATGGAATGGCGAAAGAAGTAACGCCGTACCATCACCGGTGATAGCAACCTACGAAGATCATCGCATGGCAATGGCTTTTGCTCCTGTATCTACCTGCAGGAAAGAAGGAATACGCATAGCGGATCCGATGGTCGTATCAAAAAGTTACCCTTCCTACTGGAACGATCTTGAAAAGACAGGATTCTCAATCATAAATAATTCGTCTGTTCCCCGATAATTATTAGAAATAAAATTAATTATGTGGTATCTGGTTTCAGGAATAATCATTTTAGGTGTAACAGCCGCTATCATTGGTTACTTTGGCAATCGCAAACGGCAACCGACAAAAAACAGCGAAACAGAAACTGCCGGAAATAACGCAAATCCGGTTGTATCCGGGGAATGTTGCGGTCAACATAAAATATGCGAACGGGATCGCCTGCTTGCGGCAGCCGGCAAAAAAATTGAATATTATGACGATGAGGAATTAGACGCCTATCGCGGAAAAGAATCGGACCGGTATAACGAAAATGAAACCGAAGAATTTCGTGAAGTACTCTATACAATGCACGAAACAGACGTAGCCGGTTGGTTATGCAGTCTGCAACTTCGCGGTATCAATCTGCCGGATCAACTAAAAGATGAGGTGTTGCCTATTATAGAAGAACAACGAAAAAAAAATTGACAATGGACATTTTACAATATACCTTTTTTCAAAACGCCCTGTGGGCAAGCTTACTGATTGCCATAGCATGTGGCATCACAGGCACCTATATTGTTTCCCGACAGATTGTATTTATCAGCGGAGGCATCACACATGCTTCTTTTGGCGGACTGGGTATTGGCTTTTATTCGGGAATAAATCCGTTATTATCCGCGTTGATTTTTGCCGTTTTATCCGCTTTTGGGATAGAATACTTCAGTCATTCCGGCGGATATAAGCGAATACGTGAAGACTCCGTTATTGCATCTGTCTGGTCCCTCGGTATGGCAATCGGAGTAATTTTCATATTCCTCGCTCCCGGTTACACTCCCAACCTATCCGCCTACCTGTTCGGGAACATACTAACTGTGTCCATGACGGATATATGCTGGATGGCCATCCTGACAATGATCCTGATATCAGCATACTGGTTGGGAAGACGAGCGATTGTATATACTGCTTTCGACCGTGATTTTGCATTTACCCAGGGATTACCCGTACGCTTCATTGAATATATGATGATGTTCTTCATTTCCGCAACCATTGTTCTATCCATTCGCCTGATTGGTATTATGCTATTAATGAGTATGGTCACAGTTCCACAGATGACAGCGAATATGTTTACTTCGGATTATCACAAAATCACCATCGCAAGTAGCATATTAGGGTTCTTAGGATGTATATCGGGTTTATTCCTGTCTTATTTTTTCAATATCCCGTCCGGCGCATTCATCATTCTGGTGCTGATTACTCTATTTCTGAGTTCTAAGGCAATACAATCCCTTCTACTCCGAAAACCGTAATGGAACATTTATCCGATTTACGGTAAAATTCATCCGGCAAGGCAATAATAAGCTGATTTATCAGTTATTTTATAGTTAGTTTATGTCTTTTTTATGAACATTGAATTGAAAAAAAGGCTTTATATCATCGGGACAGCGGTAATACTGATCGTTGCACTCGGTTCGTGCGGTGGGAGAAAAAACACCGGAGCAAGTCGTTTTTATCACGCTTTGAACTCACGTTACAACATTTATTTCAACGGGAAAACATCGTTTGACGAAGCGCTCAAATCCATGACCGATGGCTATCAGGAGAACTATACCGAACAAATCCGCATGTTCCCGGTCAGTGGCATCTATAAAGAAGAAAAAAGTAATACGGGAGGGCCGTTTGACCGGGCTATTGAAAAAGGGAACAAAGCGATAAAACTACACTCGATAAAAGAAAAGCCCCGACGGAAACCGGGCTGGCAGAATGATCCCAGACAAATAAGGATACAGGCGCAGGAAGAATTCAACCCGTTCATGAAACATTGCTGGTTGCTGATTGGTGAAGGACAATTCTACAACGGGGATTTCCTGACATCTGCGGTAACTTTTTCATACATCGCGAGGCATTTCGCGACCGATAAGGAGCTTGTCGCCGAAGCGCGCATTTGGCAAGCCCGTTGCTATACGGAAATGGACTGGTTTTACGAAACAAATAATGCACTGAAAAAGCTGAATGAAAGCGGCGTTCCCCCAAGACTGCAAAAGAAATATGACCGGATGTATGCCGACTACCTCATCCGAAGCGAACAACTCGAACAAGCCATACCCTACCTGCAAAGCGCTATCAAATCGGAAAAGAACAACCGCCAACGCGCACGTATGCGTTATCTTCTCGGACAAATCTACATGGCGACCGACCGGAATGAACTGGCTTACCTGACATTCGGAAAGGTAGCGTCATCCAATCCTCCTTACGAAATAGAATTTGCTTCGCGCATACGCCAGACGGAAGTCTTTCCCGGAGGCAATTACAACAAGGTGCTTAAGATGTTGAAACGCATGTCGAAAAGCGACAAGAATAAAGACTTCCTGGATCAGGTATTCTATGCTATGGGGAATGTCTACATGACACAACAGGATACGACAAAAGCAATCGAGTGTTATTCCGAAGGGATCAAGAAAAGCACGAAGAACGGTATGGATAAGGCCATTTGCCAGATCCGTCTTGGGGATATTTATTTTACCCAAAAAGATTACCTCAATGCCCAGCCATGTTTCAGTGGCGCACTTGCAGGAATACAAAAGGAATATAAAGATTATGACCGCGTATCGCGCCTGTCGGAAACGTTAGACGAACTCGTCGTACACTATGAAGACGTTCATCTCCAAGACAGTTTGCAGGAATTGGCGCGTATGCCCGAAAGTGAACGTCTTGCTGCAATTGATAAAATCATAGAACAGATCATAGAAGAAGAGAAAAAGGCCGAAGAAGAGGCTCAAAAGGAAGAATATCTTGCCCAGCAGGCGGCAATGGGTTCCAACCTGCCTTCTTCCAGAAACATCAATATGCCGGCAATTGCCGCAGGCACAGGAGATAATTCATTCTATTTCTATAACCAACAGGTCGTAGCACAGGGAAAAAATCAGTTTCAAAATAAATGGGGCAAAAGAACGCTGGAGGATAACTGGCGCAGGCGTAATAAAAAAATGGCCTTATTGCAGGCACAGGAGGAGGAGTCAACCGGCTCCGAAGAGATTTCGGACGAACTGTCGGAAGGTTCGGATTTGCCGTCCGACTCATTACAGTCCATACAGGATTCGCTCGCGTCCGACCCGAAATCGCGTGAATATTACCTCCGGCAAATTCCGCTTACGGAAGAAGACCTGGAGGCTTCTAATCTGATTATTGAAAACGGACTTTTCAATATGGGTATGATTTATAAGGACAAACTGGAAGATATCGGCTTATCCGTCGAGACATTCGAAGACCTCGAACGACGTTTCCCGGACAATCGTTATAAATTAGATTATTACTATCAGATCTACCTGATGGCTTTACGTTATAAAGATACGGCGCTGGCAGAGAAATATAGAAACAAAATGCTGGCCGAATTTCCTGAAAGCGAGTATACCATTGCGATCTCCGACCCGGATTACGAATACAACATACGCATGATGGACAGCGTACAGGATTCTATCTACGAAATGACCTACGAAAGTTATCTGGCCGGAGACATTTCCGCCGTACGCCACAATTATAATGAATTCAGTGCGAAATATCCGCTTGCGAAGTTGATGCCTAAATTCATGTTCATAGATGCGCTTACGTATGTACAGGAAGGAGATGCGGAAAAATTTAAAGAGGCATTGACCGTCCTGACGGAGAAATATCCGAATGCGGATGTTACGGAGTTGGCCAATGAAATGCTGAAAGGATTGCTTCGCGGACGCAAGCTGATGCAAAGCAGCTTCTCTACCATGACATGGGATCTGCGTTTCGGGATAGGAGAAGACGGCGTATTGTCGGCGGCAGATTCTGCGCGCACATTCCTTGCGGAACAGGAAACGCCCCACCGGATGCTACTCATATACACAACGGGAAGTATCAATCGCAATCAACTGCTTTATGCGGTAGCCGCCTATAATTTCGCCAACTTCCGGGTAAAAGGATTCGACCTGAGCTTCGAAGAAACAGGCTCGTTAACCCTACTGACCATTACCGGATTTGATAATCTCCATGAAATAATCGAATACTACCGTATGATTTACGGACCGGACGGATATGCCTCCGCACTGGACGGCGTTGCTACGTTCTTCCCTATTTCCGACAAGAATTACGATGTACTCATGCACGGTAAAACATTGGAGGAATATATGCGATTCTTCGTGGAAAACTACGGCGAAATGGCCCCGGAACTTGTGAACCGCTGGCGTGTCCGCGTCGATGCCGACAGAGAAGCTGCCGCAGAAGAAGACGCTGAAAGTGGACAGGAACCGGTCGAAACGGTTTCCGAACCAACGACGACGACGACGGAAACCATAAAAGAGGAACCGAAAGAAGCAAAACCAGAAACAAAAGCGGTTGCCGAACAACATCCCGCCGAAACAGAACAGCCGGATAAACAAAAAGAGGAAATATCTCCCATAACGGATTCGTCCGATAAATTAAAGGAAGAGGCAACACCGGCAGAACAAAAAGAAAGCCTGCAAAACGCCGATATAACGACTGAAACAAAAGTGAAGACAGACGAATCCGAGAGCAAACGGTCTGTCCGGAAAAGAGCGAAGAAACAGAAAGAAAAGGCTTCCGGACAAAAAACGGAATTGACGCCGGAAGAACAGAAATTAGTCGACGAACTTTTGGCGGAAGACGCCGGAGAAGAAGCGGAACGCCCGAAGGCCAAAGGGGATAATCTATTTCAAAAACTCTTCAAACGGATCAAAGAAACGGACGAATTCAAAAAGGTCAAAGAGGGCGTTCAAACAGCCAAAGAACTGGCAGCGGAAGAAGAAGACCTGCCGGCAGACAGCGTTCCTGCGGAAAAACCGTTGGAACGGGTAGACGGCGAACTGACCTTCGAACAGATTCAGGAACTGCGCAAGCGCGAAGCCGAAGAAGCCACCGTAAAAGAAGTCGACGAAACGTTGTCCAAAGAAGAGGCAAAAAAAGCGGCGGAAGAACTCAAAAAACAACAGGCAAAAGAAAAAGAACAACTCCGTAAAGAGAAAGAGAAAGCCGCCAAAGAACGTCTGCAACAAAAGAAAAAAGAACGCAAACAAAAAGAAAAGGAGCGTAAAGCGACAGTAAAGCAAAGGGAGAAAGAACGCAAAGTCGCCCGGAAAGAAAAAGAAAGGGCCAGGAAAGCCGCCCAAAGCAAAGCGAAAACCAATAAGAAATAATGGCTCTATAACTAAAACGAGTAGGTAAATATCTTTTTAACGTAAAGGAGGATATCGTCACGAGGCCTGTCTCCGTCTCCATAGTCTTGCCAATAACGGAGTCCTTCCCTTTGCAAATGGATTTTTCACGTCATCGCGAACCCTCCCCACCGGCAAATACAATGCTGTTGGTGCTTTCACCCGGAGGCTCAGTGGCAGGAAAGGTTCACCGGTAGTCATCAAGGCGGGAGCCGGGAAGGTTGTCATCGCCTTTTACAACGCCCCTGACCGGAGGCATGGAATACGTGAAAGCCGGCGCTGTAAAATATCAACAACGCTTTGCAGAGCGGGAAATGAAATATCTCCATAAACTTACCCATAGATATAACTTTCAACTCGTCCGGGATTAATACTCCCGGATATCTGGCAACTTTTTAGTGATTACTGAATTAGTGCTTATCTCGTCATTGGTAACCCGCAGGGTAAAGCAATCCGGCGCGCTGTATGCACCTGGATTGCCACGTCGCTATGCTCCTTGCAATGACGAAGAAGGATATGATGAGGCGGGCCGACATTGTCGGTCGGTATACTTTTGTCTTTGGGAAGCCGACCGACATTGTCGGCCGTTGCACTTTTGTCTTTGGGAAGCCGGCCGACATTGTCGGTCGGTGCACTATTGTCTTTGGGAAGCCGACCCACATTGTCGGACGACGCACGTTTGTCT
>JAIRKN010000026.1 GCA_031260095.1 Tannerella sp.
TTAAGGAAGTGAAAACGCTATATCCCAAGTTCAAATTGCGTATCAATTACACGATAAACAATGATAATCTTGAAGAGCTAAGTCATATATGGGAAATTATCGGAAATGAAGTGGACATATTGCAAATACGTCCTGTTCAGAAAATCGGCAATTCGGAATATGCCGACTTCGACATAACCACGATATACGACCGATATGATGTTGTCATAGCGCCTGTTGCCGATGAATGCTGGCGCAGGAAGATTCTATGCATCTTCCCCGCAAAGAAAGACCTCCTTGCTCTGAAAAGCAACGAAATACAGGATGAAAGAATTGAATCGGCAACGTATTGCTATGTATCGCCATTAGGGTGCTGGCACGACGATTTCAACTATAATACAGATACATTCAAATCGTATGCCAAAACACATCATTTAGGGAAAAAAATACTTGGAAGCGTATTCGAAAGGAAACAAAAACAGCATGTAAACGTAACGCACAAATTAAATTACAGTATTAAATAACAGTTGATATACTGCACGCGGTGTAATTTTGTGATGATTGCTTCATCCTTCGGATTCGCTGGTGACGCAGTATGTGTGTCCGTCACAACAGGTACCTGCCACTACAATGACGAAAATTATAATCAGAATGTTACCAATAGATTATATCTTCTCGTCTTTCTCCTTTTTTCCCATGAAATAGGGTCGGCTCTCACAATGATGCGGTACGCGCCTCTGTCATTAGCGAAGGCGTATCCTGAAGCAATATTGTGTGTTTAAAGTCCGGTTTGACAGACAAGTAACATGGGTCGATTTGCAAACGGGGGTTCACTGTTTTTTCTACAGTTATCCACCACAAAGTTAGCCGACTTTTACGCAGGACTGTTTTAATTCAATAATTGCCGCATTCGATCTATTTCCAACTGATGATAATAGATCTTTGACGTTACTCTTACCGGATCATAAACATGCGCCAACAGAGGATTGTATGGTGTTCTACAGTAAAGCACATCCCATGTTACCATCAATAACTTTCCTGCGATGGCTATGAAGGCTTTTTTCCTTGATTTGCGCATGGAGAGACGGTTAAACTTTTCCTTAAACCAGTCGTTTTTTATTCCTGAGGCCACCAACAAATACTGTACCATCACAGAACGCAGATATTTGTTGCCTTTGGTGGTAGCAGTGTTTTTGTGTTTGCCGGCGCTTTCGTCGTTTCCAGGGCGCAGTCCCGCCCAGCCTATTATTTTCCTGCTGTTTTCAAAGACGTCCATATCGCCGTCTGTTTCGGCTATGATAATCATGGCCGATATATCTTTTACTCCGGATATGCTTTTTAGCAATTCTATTTCTTTGCTGTAACGGGTTTCACATAGCTGTCGCATTTGCATCAGACACTGCCTCGTCTGCTTTTCGAAAAGGTCGTATTCCTCCTTTTCCCATTGTAAATCGCACAAAATACATATCTTTGTGCACATCAAGTCCACATGTTTTCATATCTTTTTGTTTTTTATTTTGGCACAAAATTAGTGAAATACCTCCCAATTTTTTATCGGTCTGTGTGGAATGTCGAAAATTTCATGTACATTTGACCTTTAAAAAAATATGTTGAGCTTTTAAAAACAGAAAATCATGGCAACAGAAATCAGGACACTTACTCCTCAGCCGGTGTGGGGATATTTTTACGAACTTACGCAAATTCCAAGACCAACAGGACAAATGGACGCTGTGACACGGTTTATGGTTGATTTTGGGAATAGTCTCGGACTTGAGACGGAAAAGGATGCCGCCGGTAATGTAATTATACGGAAACCGGCGACTCCAGGCTTTGAAGATAGAAAGGTGGTAACTTTACAGTCTCATCTGGATATGGTTCCCCAGAAAAACAAAGATGTTTCGCATGATTTTTCAAAAGATCCGATCCCGGCTTATGTCGACGGAGACTGGGTGAAAGCACGCGGTACTACGCTTGGTGCTGACAATGGGATCGGGGTCGCCATGGCAATGGCTGTATTGGCTGATCAGACCTTGCAGCATGGGCCGCTGGAAGCGCTGTTTACGGTTGACGAGGAAGTGGGAATGGATGGCGCCTACGGATTGAAGCCGGGTTTTGTTCGCGGCAGGATTTTGCTGAATTGTGATTCGGAAGAAGAAGGGAAATTGTTTGTCGGTTGTGCGGGTGGCGCCGATCTGAACATCCTTTTCCAGTATAAGAAAGGCGCTCCCCTGATTAACGGGGATGTATCCGTACGTCTTTTGCTGTCCGGTCTGAAAGGCGGACATTCGGGAGTGGATATCCATTTAGGCAGGGCAAATGCAAACAAGCTGATGTTCCGTTTTTTGAAAGAGGCGATACGTGATTATGGCGTTCGCCTTGCATCCGTAGACGGCGGCTCTCTCCGGAACGTCATCCCTCGTGAAGCAGAAGCTGTTGTAACTCTTCCTAAGGATAATGTGGAAGTGTTATGGGAACTTGTTGCGGATTATCAGGATCTGTATCGTTCGGAATATGCCGGGATAGAAGATCGTATCCGTTTTATTGCGGAAATGGCGGATGATCCGGATATGCTTATACCGGAAGAACTTCAGGATGATTTAATCAATGCGGTGGAGGCGTGTCAGAACGGGGTAGCAACCCTGTTGCATGATTTTCCGGGAACGGTAGAGTCTTCCTCTAATCTTGCACTCGTTAAATCTTCCGAGGGGTTGATCGAAATAAAGATACTGGCGCGCAGCTCGTCGGAGAGCCGGAAAGCGGCGCTGCTATCCTCTTTGGAAAGCGTATTTTCACTCGCCGGGGCCAAAGTGGAATACGGCGGAGCTTATAATGGCTGGCAACCCGATGCAAATTCCCCGATACGGAAGGTAATGGAGCAGGTATATGAAAAGCTGTACGGGAAAAAAGCAGAAGTTACCGTCATGCATGCCGGTCTTGAATGTGGTATTATTCAGGGGATCTATCCGTATATGGATATGATTTCATTCGGTCCTGATCTGAAACACCCTCATTCTCCCGACGAAGCGGTCAGTATATCATCCGTAGCCAGAGTGTGGGAATATTTAAAGTCTACATTGACGGATATTCCGGCCGGATCATGATTGTTTACGCCGGAATATGGTTAGGCGGGTTTGATTTTTAGCCGGTTCCCTTATATCAAAAAGATGACGAATGGAGAAGATTAAAAAACAAAAAAAATCATTCCCGTTATATATGCAGATATTGGCAGGAATGATTGCAGGGATACTCATCGGCCTGATTGCTTTGCCACTGAAAGGCGAACGTTTTGTTCAATATTGGATTGTACCCTGGGGGCAACTTTTTATACGCTTATTACAACTCATTGCAATGCCTTTGATCTTTGTATCCCTGATAAAAGGGATCATCGGGCTTGAAAATATTAAATCCTTTTCCCGGCTGGGGCTAAAAACAATACTGCTTTATTTGTCGACCACGGTTGTAGCGGTTATTTTAGGGTTATCAATCGGTTTGATTGCAAAACCCGGAAATCTTGCAGATAAAGCGCAGATAGAGAATCTGCAGGGTGATTATGAACTGTTCGTAGCGGAAAAAAAACAAGCTGCGGAAGAGACGTATCAACAAGGGCCGTTGGGGTTTCTGAACGATATTATTCCAAATAACATTATAGATGCCGCGTCGAATAATTCGGGTATGTTACAGGTCATATTCTTTGCCGTCTTCTTTGCCATTGCCGCATTAGCCGTGCCGAAAGAAAAGACGGAAACAGCGATTCGTTTTTTCAACGAACTCAATGAGATCATCTTTCGCATGGTAGATTATATTATTTCATTTGCTCCGGTGGGGGTTACTGCGTTGATGGCAGGCTTAGTCGTTTCATACGGCGGTGAAATGAGTATCTTTATTGCGCTGGGAGCTTATGCCTTATGTGTTGTAGGGGCTATATTCGTGATGATATTCCTTTTCTATCCATTATTGATACGTATGTTTTCAAATACTCCCGTGAAGAAATTCCTCCGTGCTATTTATCCGGTACAGTTATTTGCATTCACAACCAGTAGCAGCGCGGCTACGCTTCCCTATACAATGGAGACGGTAGAGAAGGAACTGGGTGTTTCAAAGGAAACGGCCTCCTTTGTTCTTCCGGTTGGTACGACTATAAATATGGACGGCACGAGTTGTTATCAGACAATATCCATACTGTTCATTGCACAGATACTGGGGATGGATTTGAGCTTACAGCAGATTTTTGTTGTGATAGGAATGACGATTCTTTCGTCGATCGGCACACCGGCTATTCCGGGTGGAAGTTTTGTAATCTTAACTATGGTACTGGCTTCCGTAGGCATACCGCCCGAAGGATTGGCATTGATTATCGGGATAGACCGTCCGCTCGACATGCTCCGTACGGCTGTCAATGTAACCGGTGATGCGGTTGTTTCTGTAATTGTTGATAATAAATAGCGTGACTCTGTCTTTTTCTATCAAATGATTTTAGATGACGTTCGGCAGACGAAATGCTATAAGATAACGGATCCCAGAGAATCAAAGACACATGTCTTTCACTGCGCATTTTCCGGATGAACCCGAAAATAAGAGACTGTGGGAAGAGATTATTCGAACGAACGCCTTGTTTTCTTATTCGGTTTCTTCTTTTAATCGTATATTCCGAAATTGTATTTTCATCGGGGGACCGACATGTACCTGCATCCCTATATATCCTTGATTGCTCCTGTTTATCGTATCCTTGTCTACGACTATGCTCATGACCCTGCCATTGATGAGATGTATCAGCGTATTTCCCTTCGCAATCACGTGCGCTTCGTTCCAATCGCCGGCTTTAATGAGAGCGCCCAGCTCTTCGGCGCTGCCGGTTGAACCTGCGACATAAGGTTTGCCGTCATTCTCGATCTGTGATACCTGTCCTCTGAGTGCTAAAAAAGTCCTTCTTCGTTCTTCATAATTTTGACCGATGCATCTTTTTTCCCCGTCAATATCCAACTGATATCCTTCGAGGGCATAAGGCACATCCGGGAAAACAGAACTGCGATAGTTTATTCCGCTGTTTCCTTTTGCTGAAACTTTAAAGTCCATTTTCAGTTCAAAGTCGGCGGGCTGTTCCTTCATCCAGATAATAAATGAATTGTTTTTGAGAAGGGTAGCTTCTGTTACTTCTCCTACCATTACGCCGTTTTCAATACTCCAGTAGACAGGATCGTATTTCCATCCGTCAAAATTTGTTCCATTGAAGATCATACGAAAGCCTTCTTCCGTTTCAGTCTCCGGGAATTGTTGCGCCTGTGCCTGAGTAACACTTATCACATAAGTAAGGAATAGCAATATGATTGCTTTTTTAAAACAAGTTTTCATGATGATTAATTATGAAATGTATGATTACCGTACAAAAGTACAATACGTATTTTAGAAATACAAGTTTTTGTTATAAAAGGACACCATTTTCAGTGTGACAGGATCAAAAATTTTGCATCTGTGAAATAATTCTCCTGATTTTTTCGGTTTACATTTATATTTCATTATGTTTGCATTATGTTTTCGAATAAAAAATGGACAAGCAGGATGTAAAACTTTTCGAATCGTTATTTCAGCAAATGCAGCCGCGTCTGTTTGCTTTTTGCTGCAAATATGTGGAAGATAAAGAACTGGCACGGGATTTTGTGCAGGAATGTTTTATCAGCCTGTGGGAGAATTTTGGGGCGGTAGAACATTCGCATGAATCTTATCTGTTTACATCCGTCCGCAACCGTTGCCTGTCTTATATCCGTTCCCGGAAAGTACATGCGGAATATGAAGAAGCGGTTAATCTGCGCATCCGGGAGTTGGAGATTCACCCGGAAATGCCAGGGCCGTTAACGGACTTATACCTGAAAGAATTGAATGAAATTTTACATCGCAGTATAGAAAAACTTCCTGGAAAATGTAAACGGATTTTCAGGATGAGCCGCTACCGGGGACTGAAAAATCAGGAAATTGCAGATCAGTTAAATATCAGTGTCCGCACGGTAGAAGCTCAAATATACAATGCTCTGAAGATTCTGAAAGAAGACTTGAAAGATTATTTGCCGGGGCGCGCAAAATGA
>JAIRKN010000027.1 GCA_031260095.1 Tannerella sp.
GATGTGGATATTTATGACATAGATGTGATGGTTGCAGACGAAAGCCATGAGAAATATGTCGATACGATTCTGGAAACCATAGAAGCGGCTGCAAAGGTGCGCGGTACCGGGATTGCCAAACGTTCTCATGAGTATGTGGCGCAGAAAATGCGTGAAGGTAAGGCGATCATTGCCTTGGCGGGTGATGAGATGGCAGGTTTCAGTTATATAGAATCATGGGGGAATAAGCAATTTGTTGCTACTTCGGGTCTTATCGTTGCCGATAAGTTTCGTAATCACGGGTTAGCCAAACGTATAAAACATGCGGCATTCCAGTTGGCGCGTTTGCGGTGGCCAAAGGCAAAACTTTTTAGTCTTACGTCGGGTAGTGCAGTGATGAAGATGAACACGGAACTGGGCTATTTTCCCGTTACATTTGCTGATTTGACGGATGATGAGGCGTTCTGGCGTGGTTGCAATGGATGTGTAAATCACGATGTGCTGACACGTACGCAGCGGAAATATTGTATCTGCACGGCTATGCTTTTTGATCCGGCTGACGAACGCTGCCTGTTACTCGAAAAGTTAGGCGGTACACTTGTTAAAAACCCGGATCAGGATGTTCATAAAGTGGACAGGATCACAACTATTAACGGAAAGAAACCGACAAATATTTCAAAGAGAAAAACTCCTGAAGCCAATAAAGAAACAGAAATAACTCCGGCCTGAACAGTGACCGGAGATCTATACGTAGTTGGAATTGGAATTGAAATTAGATATTGATTATGAAAAGCAAAAGTAAGACCAAAACAGAAAAGAAGAAAGTGGTAGTCGCCTTCAGTGGCGGCCTTGACACATCGTTTACAGTCATGTATCTGGTAAAAGAAATGGGCTATGAAGTATATGCCGCCTGTGCCGATACCGGCGGTTTCAGTGAGGAACAACTGAAGGCGAATGAGGAAAATGCCTATAAGCTTGGTGCGAAAGAATATGTGACGATTGATGTGACGAAAGAGTATTATGAAAAAAGCCTTAAATACATGATTTACGGCAATGTGTTGCGTAACGGGACCTATCCGGTATCCGTATCATCCGAACGTATTTTCCAGGGCATGGCGATTGCACGGTATGCAAAGGAGATCGGCGCCGATGCGATCGCTCATGGCTCTACCGGTGCGGGAAATGATCAGGTACGTTTTGATATGACGTTTCTCGTAATGGCTCCTGATGTGGAAATTATTACGCTTACACGCGATATGACGCTTACCCGTCAGTATGAAATAGATTATTTGAATCAACATGGATTTAATGCGGATTTTGCCAAACTTAAATATTCATATAATGTGGGTATATGGGGAACTTCTATTTGTGGAGGTGAGATTCTGGATTCAGCGCAGGGCCTCCCGGAGAGCGCATACCTGAAAAAGGTCAAAAAGACGGGGAGTGAACTGCTGCGACTGGGCTTTAAGAAAGGCGAACTTCATTCGGTAAATGATACGGTTTACAGGGATAAAATCAAAGCGATTCAGGCCGTGGAAGACGTCGGGGCAGCCTATGGCGTCGGCCGTGATATGCATGTCGGCGATACGATTGTCGGGATCAAAGGACGCGTGGGTTTCGAGGCGGCAGCGCCTATGCTGATTATCGGGGCACACCGTTTCCTGGAAAAATATACGTTAAGCAAATGGCAACAATACTGGAAAGACCAGGTCGCGAACTGGTATGGTATGTTTCTGCATGAAAGCCAGTATCTGGAGCCTGTCATGCGCGATATCGAAGCGATGCTCGCCGAGAGTCAGCGAAACGTGAACGGAACGGTGATCCTTGAACTGCGTCCGTTATCATTTTCAACCGTGGGGGTCGAATCGAAAGACGATCTGGTGAAGACGAAATTGGGCGAATATGGTGAAACGCAGAAAGGGTGGACGGCCGAAGAAGCGAAAGGATTCATTAAAGTGACCTCCACACCTTTGCGTGTTTATTACTCAAATCATAAGGAAGAGTTATGATCAAGGTAGGAATCATAGGAGGAGCCGGATATACGGCAGGTGAATTGATCCGTCTGCTGATCAATCATCCCGATGTGGAGATCTTATTTGTGAACAGCACCAGTAATGCAGGCAACAAACTTACGGATGTACATGAGGGCTTATATGGCGAAACGGATATGATGTTTACGAATCATCTGCTGTTGGACGAAATAGATCTGCTCTTTTTCTGTACGGCACATGGGGATACGAAGAAGTTTTTGGAATCCCATGCTGTCCCCGAAGAATTGAAAATTATTGATTTAAGCCGGGATTACCGTATCTCTTCGCCCTCGCATACGTTTATCTATGGTTTGCCGGAGTTGAACAGGCGTGCGATCTGTAAATCGAAATATGTTGCCAATCCGGGATGCTTCGCTACAGGGATTCAGTTGGCTTTACTTCCTTTGGCCAAACACCTGATGCTAACCCGGGATATTCATGTGAATGCCATTACCGGTTCTACCGGAGCAGGGGTAAAGCCCTCCGCGACGTCGCATTTCAGTTGGCGGAATAATAACATTTCTATCTATAAGCCTTTTGCACATCCGCACCTGGCAGAGATCCGCCAAAGTTTTGCGCAGTTGCAGAACAGCTTTCATTCGTCCATAGATTTTATACCCGTACGGGGTGATTTTGCACGTGGCATTTTTACTACAACTTATATGGAATGTAAAATAGAACTGGATGAGATCCGAAAGATTTATGAAGAATACTATGACGATCATTCGTTTACTTTTGTCGTAGATAAAAATCCGGACCTCAAACAGGTGGTGAATACAAACAAATGCTTGCTGCATCTGCAAAAAATAGAAGGTAAACTTCTTATTATATCTGTTATTGATAATTTGTTGAAAGGGGCAAGCGGGCAGGCTGTTCATAATATGAACCTGCTGTTTAATCTCGAAGAAACAGTCGGGTTGCACTTGAAGCCGTCGGCGTTTTAATGAGTGAGATAATTGTCGATTGAAAAATTATAGAATTATGAAATTATTTGACGTCTATCCTCTTTTTAATATAGAGATTGTAAAAGGACTGGGATGCTATGTCTGGGATGCGGAAGGAACGAAGTATCTGGATCTGTATGGCGGACACGCGGTCATCTCCGTCGGACATAGTCATCCTGATTATGTGAAAGCGATAACCGGACAGGTTCAAAAACTGGGATTTTATTCCAATTCCGTGATCAACAGTTTGCAGCAGACATTCGCCGATAAGTTGGGGAAGTCCTGCGGATATGAGGATTATTCTCTTTTTTTGGTGAATACGGGTGCGGAAGCTAATGAAAATGCAATGAAACTTGCGTCATTTCATAATGGGAAAAAGCGTATTGTCTCGTTTCGCCATTCATTTCACGGACGTACATCCGCTGCCGTACGGGTGACGGATAACCCGAAAATCATAGCGCCGGTGAATGAAACGTCCTTACCCGTTACGTATGTCCAAATGAACGACACGGAGGCGGTTGAAACGGAACTGAAAAAAGGAGATGTTTCATCGGTTATTATTGAAGGTATTCAGGGAGTAGGAGGGATCCGAATGCCGGAAGATCAGTTCCTGCAAGATTTGCGCGGGTTGTGTACGAAATACGAAGTTGTACTTATCTTTGATGAGATACAGTCGGGTTATGGCCGGAGCGGTCGTTTTTTTGCCCATCAACATGCCGGTATACGACCCGATATTATTACAGTAGCCAAAGGGATTGCAAATGGTTTTCCGATGAGTGGGATGCTTATCAGTCCGATGTTTACTCCTTTTTACGGGATGTTGGGTACCACCTTTGGCGGTAATCACCTGGCGTGTGCCGCTGCCATTTCCGTACTGGATATCATGGAAAAGGAAAGCCTTGTTGAAAATGCGAAAAACATGGGTGATTTTTTGATCCGTGAACTGAAAGCATTGCCCTATGACGGGATAAAAGAGATTCGAGGACGCGGCTTGATGATCGGTATCGAATTTAATGAATCCGTTAAAGAAGCCCGGACGAAATTATTGTTTGAGGAGAGGGTCTTTACCGGGGTTGCAGGGACGAACACTATTCGTCTGTTGCCTCCATTGTGTTTGTCAAAGACAGAGGCGGAAGTTTTTCTGGATAAATTCGGAA
>JAIRKN010000233.1 GCA_031260095.1 Tannerella sp.
TCGGTGTTTGTCGTATTGAACGAACCGATTCCCGTAACCGAACAGGGAACGGAAGAAAGCAACTATCCCGATTATCGTCCGGTAAAAGAAATCACCGGTTCATGGACGGTAAACTTCGACCCACGATGGGGCGGACCCGAATCGGTAGAGTTTCCTGAACTCGCCGACTGGACGGAACATGCCGACGAACGCATCAAATACTATTCCGGCGCTGCCGTCTATAACAAGACATTCGCCATTGATTTCATTCCCGAAAAGGACAAATCATACTACTTGCAACTGGAAGACGTCAAAGACGTAGGCATCGCGGTTGTGACTATCAACGGAAAGGAAAAGAAACCCGTCTGGACAAAACCTTTTCGGGTCGATATAAGCGGAGACCTGAAAACAGGCGACAATACGCTGCAAATAAAAGTCGTCAACTCGTGGTACAACCGGGTTGCCGGCGACGAACTCTCATCCGGCAAACCTCGTTTTACTTCCACAAATATTGACTTGGACAATGATTTAAGGAAGATACGGCTTGAACCGTCCGGATTGATCGGTCCCGTCAGGATAATGGAGGAAAATATATCCGATTAAATGATCATCAATATGAAACACCGTCTCCGGCAGATCGCCTGATGAATACAACGACGTGGGAGTTCCGGTTAAAAAACTCGAAAATATAACCAACGGCAAAGTAATACTTCCGACGCACAGCGTTTCACTGGTTGAATTATAGACAGAAATGTGATATGGAATTATAAAATAACATAATGATTTAAGAACATGAAAAAGAATTTATTAAGTTTAGCCATATTCAGTATAATGGCTACGGGTATGCCTGCAAAGGCGCAAAACACAAGTTAACGGTCAATGCCGATCAGAGCAAAGAGACCATCAGTAAACACATTTTAATGATAAGGACTTGAGTTATGGAGGCTGCAACGATAGCAATTGTACGGGGGTGTACGGAGGCAAGCGCAAGGCGGGGCTGGCCTTGATTTTATTTCACGCGCTTGGAAAACCCAAGTTTTTCATGTAATTTTGTTCCCCAGAAAATCTTAAATAGATAAAGAAACAGGAATAGATTTTGAAGATGAAAGTATGCAAAAGATATATTTTAACCGGTGCCGGTCATGGACTAACCTTCGATCATGAAGATCATGAAGATCATGTATCATTGGGAACAAGTTATATATAAAATGGATGAAATTCATAAGAAAATAGCCATTGCGGATGAGAGTAATCTATGACATAAAAGACTGGAAAGAGAAAGCGGTCGTTGCCGTGGTCGGTTTTTTTGACGGCGTTCATCCCGGGCATTGTTTTTTAATAGAAGAGATGCGGCGCATTGCTTTGGAACGGAATCTTCCGACAGCCGTCATCACTTTTCCCGTACATCCCCGGATGGTTTTGCAATCGGATTATCAACCGAAGTTACTGAATTCATTTGAAGAAAAACTGGAGCGGTTGTCGCAGACTGGAATTGATTATACGATCGTGATGGATTTTACGCCTTCCCTTGCTGCTCTGACGGCGCGTGAATTTATAATTGAAATCCTTTCAAAGCAATGGCGTGTCAGGACTTTGCTTATCGGTTATGATCATCGTTTTGGTCGTTCGCGTTCCGATGGATTTGATGAATACGTTATTTATGGGCGTGCATGTGGCATGGAAGTGTTCAATGCCACCTCATACAGTAAAGAAGGTATGGCGATCAGTTCATCCGTGATTCGTCAGTTATTGCAGGTGGGCGATGTTGCCGGAGCAGCCCGGATATTAGGCTATTTTTACCGTTTGAAAGGACATGTCGCGGATGGCTACAAAGTAGGTCGTACCATAGGTTTTCCGACAGCCAATATAGCTATTGATGAAAAGTATAAAGTGATCCCTGCGGCCGGATCGTATGCCGTATGGGTGATTCTCGGAGGTAAACGGTATAAAGGGATGTTATACATCGGTTCCCGTCCGACCCTTGAGGATGGTGGAGAGATGAGTATCGAAGTCAATATTTTTGACTTTTCAGGATATATATATAATGAACCGGTCACGGTAGAATTTATTGATTTTATCCGAAAAGATATGAAATTCGATTCCTTGGAAGAACTAAGAACACAAATGCAGGAAGATAAAATCAATGCACAATTGACAACGGGAGATTTGTTTACCTCCCCTTATAGAAAGTAAACAGAATGAACACAATAAATGAAAACAGCTTGGAATACTTTTATGACGCCATCGACTTGCTGAAAGGAATGATTGCGATTCCTTCTTTCAGTCGTGAGGAAAAAGACGTTGCGGACTTTTTACAGCAATATTGGATGCGTGCAGGCCGGAAAGTGCATCGACAGGGAAACAACGTGTGGCTTTCGACCGCCATAGATACGGAAAAACCCACATTGTTGCTTAACTCCCATATTGATACGGTTCGACCTGTCGGCGGCTGGAGCAGAGATCCTTTTACGCCGGACGAACCGGAGGGAGATGTGATTTACGGATTGGGAAGTAATGACGCCGGTGCTTCGGTCGTTTCTTTATATGAGGTATTCACCATATTATCACAGAAAGAACAAGCGTATAATCTGATCTTTTTATCTTCTGCCGAGGAAGAAATTTCCGGGAAAAACGGTCTGGAGAGTGTATTGCCATTGTTACCCCGTATTTCTTTCGCGGTGGTTGGCGAGCCGACGGGGATGCACCCGGCTATTGCGGAAAAAGGCCTGATGGTACTGGATTGTACCGTGACGGGAAGAGCCGGGCATGCCGCACGCGATGAGGGCGTGAATGCCATCTCGCTTGCCCTCCGGGATGTGGAGTGGTTTAACAGGTATCAGTTTCCCAACAAGAGCGATTTACTGGGGGCGGTCAAGATGAGCGTGACGCAGATACAGGCCGGTACGCAGCACAATGTGATACCGGATCGCTGTACTTTTGTGGTAGATATCCGCAGCAATGAATTTTATTCGAATGAGGATCTGTTGAATCGGATCAGGGAATATGTCCATTGTGAAGTGACGCCGCGCAGTACGCGTCTTAATTCTTCACATACGGAAATATCCCATCCGTTTGTACGGCGTGCGGTGATGATGGGCAAACAGCCTTTCGGATCTCCTGCGTTGAGTGATCAGGCGCTGATGCCTTTTGCTTCGGTAAAGATGGGACCTGGCGATTCCGCGCGCTCACACAGCGCCGACGAATATATCCATCCTTCCGAGATCAGGGAAGCCATTGATACGTATGTCACGTTACTGGATGGTTTGGAGCTTGTGTAAATCATAATGTTCAGAGATATCATAAATACAATATGGGCGCGTTATTTGGTCGCTTTCCTGAACCTGCTGTTGATTTTTGTCAACAGTAAGGTATTGGGACGGGAAGGCATGGGGGTCATAGGTCTTATCTACGCATCGTCCAGTCTGGTGGCTATTTTCAACAGCATCCTTTGTGGTAATACGATTATCTATTTTATGAACCGCTATAACCTGCGCTATGTTTTTTATCCGGCTTATGGTTGGGCTTTTGCCGGTTCTGCCGCCTCCTCTGCCGTGATATATTATTTCAACATGCTTCCCGAAGGATACGGGTTTGTCATATTTGCGCTGGCGGTGCTTATATCGTTGGTGACGGCCAATTCCCAGATGATTCTGGGAAAAGACCTGGTAAAAGGATTCAACAGGGTATTCATCCTTCAGGGCCTGATGACCTTCCTGTTATTGGTCTGTATTTATTTT
>JAIRKN010000128.1 GCA_031260095.1 Tannerella sp.
CGGAGACCTAACTGTTCGGTTTGTTTATCCATTTTAGACAACTCTTCGAGTAGGGAATCGACCTTTCCGTCGTCGACGACCGTAATGATGGCCGAACACATTGCGGGCCAGGCATGACTACCGTAATGAGGTGCGCCGGTCTTGCTGCCGCGTCCCTGTACCTGCTCGATGCGTGTAAAGCCACGACAGTTAAGGTGCGTCAACAGGTCTATGATACGTTCATGAAACGCCTGATCATACGTTATAAAAATAGCTTTCATAATTATTTTTTCTTGATGATATATTGTCTGTGTGCATCAAAATACGCCTGCATTTCGCGCTTTTTACGTAAGCTGCGACGCTGCCGCTTAATACCTATCCCTGCAAACGAGCAGAAAACCGTAGGAATCAGGATCAATGTCAATATGGTTGAGATGGTCAGTCCGCCGATAACGGCAACGCCCATCGGACGCCACATCTCGGCGCCCTGTCCCGTACCGGCGGCCATGGGGATCATGCCCAGAATCGTAGTAAGCGTCGTCATCAGCACCGGACGAAGACGGCTCTTTCCGGCAGTAACGACCGCCCGGATCACCCCCTGACCGCGTTCCCGGCATAATATCGTGTAATCAATAAGCACAATGCCGTTCTTCACTACAATACCAATCAACATGATCGCACCAAGCAAACTCATTACATTCAACGTCGTTCCCGTCATAAATAACGATAATATAACCCCGCTGAACGCGAACGGTAACGAAAACATAATGATGAAAGGATGGGATAATGATTCGAACTGCGCCGCCATTACAATGAATACCAGTACGACAATCAGCAGTGCAAGCGTCCCCAGATCACTGAACGCATCCATCTGGTCTTCATACGATCCGGCCACCTGAATGTTGATATCGGAAGGAATGTCCATTGTCTTAATGATTTTTTGCCCCTCAGCCACAATATCTCCCAGGGCGGCGCCAGGGCCGATTATCGCCGACACCGTAACGATACGCTGACGGTCTTTCCGTTCAATCGTCGGAGGCGAAGAGCGTTCCACTACCTTGCCGAGATCCTTTGTCCGCATCGCCTGTCCACGGTTGTTATAGATAAGAATGTTTTCTATGCTTTCTATACTCTGACGAAACTCCGGCGCATAACGCACCTTTATATCATATTCCTCTCCATCTTCACGATATTGCGAAGCCGTAGCGCCATTAAAACGGTTACGAAGAAAGGTGCCGGCAGTAGACAGGTTCACTCCGAACATAGATAACTTTTCGCGATCGAAATCTACCTGAAATTCCGGCTGGTAATCGGCACGACTGATAGATACTTCCGATACGCCTTTCAGTTTTTCCAACTCGCGCTTCATGATCTGCGCCAATTCGTCCGTTTCTGCCATATCATAGCCATAGATCTCAAAGTCTGCCGAACTTTGACCTCCAAGTCCGCCGCCGCCACCGCCGGATGATACCTGGAATTTCTTAAATTCAGGATAATGGTTTATATCCCGGCGCATTATTTCGCAGATCTCGTCCTGTGAAATATCGCGGTCGCCCGGATCTGTAAGACTAATATTAAATGATATAATATGCGATCCGTTATCCTGCATGGAAGCAAACGTATTATCTTCATCTGCCTGTCCTACCGTATAATTACATACTTTCACATGATAACTTTTATCCGTAAGCCACTTATCCGCCAGTTTTGCGGCTAATTGCTGTGCATTCTCCTTTCTCGTTCCGATCGGTAACTCAAGCGTTATTCCAATACGCGCATTATCCTGTGACGGGAAAAATTCGGTGCTGACCCCTCTCAGACAGAATAAACTCGCCACAAACAATAAGAAACATCCCATAACAACAATGATTCTATGCCGCACCGCCCAGTTCAACATGCGCGAATATCGCGTATCCAACGCATCCAACGCTCTCTCTATCGGCCGGTAAAAGAACCGGAATGCTTTCGTCTGCTTTTTCTGTAATTTCAGTAACAAAGAACACATCATTGGCGTTAACGTCAGCGCCGCTAATGTTGAGATAAACATGATGACACACATCATCCATCCCAACTGCTTAAACAACACCCCGGCCATACCGGTAATCATTGTCAGCGGAAAGAATACCGCAATCATCGTCAGCGTCGATGCGATGACGGAAATGGCCACCTCGTTTGTTCCGTGAACAGCCGCCTGTTTCGGATCGGATCCGCGCTCTATATGCGTCGTGACATTTTCAAGTACCACGATCGCGTCGTCTACCACCATACCGATCGCAATGGAAAGGGATGAAAGCGAGATGATATTAATAGAAGCGCCGGTTATCGCAAGATATATAAACGAAGCGATCAGGGATAGCGGAATGGTTATGGCGATGATCAATGTCGCACGCCAGCGTCCGAGGAAGAGGAACACAACCAGTACGACAAATAACAAGGCATAAAGCACCGTTTCCGTTAGACTGCCGATGGTGTTTCTGATGTTATCCGAAGTATCCACAATAATGCCCAGTTTCACATCGCTGGGCAGTCTTTCCTGAAGACTGGGCAGCATTGCACTTACTTTATCCGCAATCTCCATAGAATTTGCGCCGGATTGTTTCTGTATAATAATCATAGCGCCTTTTACTCCGTTATTATACGTTTCCTGAGCGCGTTCCTGGACAGAATCTTTCACTTTAGCTACGTCACGGAGATATACATTCGCTCCGTTATATGTGCTGACAACGATATTCTCCAATTGCCGCGCATCGTCAAACTCTCCCGTCACACGCAGGGAATAGGTCTGATTTCCAATATCAAAGTTTCCTCCCGGAATATTTTTATTTTCGGCTCCGATAATGGAGCTTATACTTTCTATCGTCAGATTATAGGCTTCCAGTTTATTCGGATCACAGTATACGTTTATTTCCCGTTGGGGAGCGCCAGCAATAGAAACCGCTCCTACGCCGGGAATACGGGCCAAAGGATTCGCTACGCCATCGTCCAGGATTTTATACAACGCCGCCTGGCTTTCTTCTGCCTGCACAGACAACAGGAGTATCGGAATCATGTCCGTGCTGAACTTAAAGATGATCGGATCGTTCACGTCGTCCGGTAAGGCCGACTTCACCATGTCTAATTTATCACGAACGTCGTTCGTCAATACTTCAATATCATAGCCGAACTCAAATTCGAGTGTAATAAGAGAAAGGTTCTCGGAGGATCTGGACGATATATGTTTCAGGTTACTCACCGTATTAAGCGTATTTTCCAACGGACGCGATACATTATTCTCTATATCCGATGCACTGGCGCCGGGATAGGAGGTGAAGATCATAATCATATTCGTCTCTATATCCGGAAGCAAATCAATCGGTAACCGGCTTAATGAAAAGAGACCAAATATCACTACTGCTATAAAGCATAGCGAGGTCATAATCGGCTTTTTTACTGCACCTTCGTATAAACTCATTTTTCTTAAATCTTAATTGTTTACTTTATCAACCGTCATTGCTCCACCTCAACTTCTATTCCGTCCAATAAACGGGACTGACCGGCTATCACAACCCGGGAATTGTTTTCCACGCCTGAGATCAATTCATATTCATCCCCCATACGACGGCCAAGTTCAACCACTCTACGGTATACCCTGCCTTCCGTATAAACAAAGACGTACCGCTCACCCGAACCCGACTGTTTTTCTATTGCAAGGTCAGGCGCTACCACGTGCCGGAGGGTTCCGAAATTCAACGTTACGCGCGCAAACATTCCCGGACGAATTTTCATATCCCTGTTGGCAACTCTTACCTCCACCGGAAACGTGCGCGTGGCAGGATTAATGGTAGGATAAACCAGATTTACCGTTCCTTCAAATTCTTCATCACCGTAAACGTCTACTTTGATCTTCACCGGCTGGCCTTTCTTTACCTGGGTGAAATATATTTCAGACACGTTTATCATTAATTTTACCGGAATAATCTGTTGCACGGTCAGGACGGGCATTGCTCCGCTATACATATCTCCGTTATCATAATTACGCGCCGTGACAATACCCTGAACAGGACTTAACAGAGCCGTATTTTCGAGCATGTTTTTATAGGAGGTTTCCCTAACGTCCATTGCCATTTTTGACGCTTCCCATTCTGATTTTGATACGCCTCCCACTTTGTATAATTCGTCCACACGATTAAACTCGGCCCGCTGATTGTCAAGTTGCAATTTGAGCTGCTTTAGATTTGCCGCGTCCATCTGCACCAGTTTCTGTCCTTTCGCTACACGATCCCCCACTTCAACATAAATATTCTCTATGCGAACAGGCGACGAGGGCGCTATATTATTCGTCACTTCCGCTTCGACCGTCGCCGTATATTCCTGTGTCTGGTCTACCGGACGATCTGTTACCAGGGCAATCTTTACCCTGGGTTTTTCATTTACGGTAGTGGCTGTCTCCGTATCTTTCCTGTCTCCCGAACAGGCGCTTAGCAACGATATTGCCATAAGCGCCGCAATCTGTAATTTTCTTTTCATCACCTCTTATTCTTTTATTTATTTGTTCCCATAGTTATTATCATCACGCCCCAAAACTTTTTCAAGATCGGATTTTGCTACAAGATAATCATAAATGGATTGATTATAGGTAAGCTGCGCCTGTGTCAGCGCCACTTCGGAATCATTCAACTCCAGTATCGTGCCTTTGCCGACTTCATACCGTTTCCGGGCAATCATCCGCCCCTTTTCCGCCTGGAATATACTTTCCCTGTTACTGGCTACCTGCTCGCTGCTTGCACTCATATTATCCAGATAACTGCTCATCTGCATGTATAACATTCGCTCCGTATGGATGCGTGTTTCGTTTAATTGCTCCATCTGAATTTTCACCTGACGCATTTTCGTGAAATTGCTTCCTTTAAACAGAGGAATGCTCAGATTTAATCCGATATAAGAATAAGGATTCCAGTTGAAGTTTCTGAATGGCGAACCGTCGCCGAGTGAAGTATACTGATAACTGTACATAGCGCCCAATACCGGCATAAAGTTTGTTTTCTGTAAACGAAGGTTTTTCTTCAACAGATCTACATTCAGATCCAATTGTTTCAGATCGCTGTTATTGGTAATATCCAGGCTTCCTGAAGCTATCTGACGCTCATACACCTCTACTTCATAATCTTTCAGGTTTCCTTCTATCTCAATTTCCGTATCCTTATCCAATCCCATCAGTACTTTTAGCTGCAATCTGGCAAGATTGATCCCGTTGCGCGCCGAAACGACATTCGGCTTAAGACTGCGCACCTGCACATCCGCACGAATCTTATCGTATTCGCTCACGCTTCCCAGTTTATATTTCTCGTTCACAACATTGAAATTGGCCTCGGCCTGTGCATAACTCTTTTGCAGCACTTCGTAACTGTCCTGCGTTAATAGCACCTGATAATAAGCTTTTGTCACCTGATTCACCAGATCTAATTTCGAGGCGCGCGATTTCTCTACGGCAAGCGCTATATCCGCCTCCGTGAGATGGATACTGCGGTATAACGCCGGTGCAAAGACGGGAAGGCTGACCGAAAGACCGCCACTATATGAATTGTCCGTACCCATTTTTATGGTGGTAGACTGTCCCTGGAAATCCATCACCATCGTTTGCTTCTTCAACGTGCGTGAATATGTGCCGACTAACTCCGCCGCCGGCAAAAGTCCGGACAGGGCTTCTTTCTTCGCCGTCTTTTTCAGTTCTATCTCCTGACCCGCAACGATAATCGTCGGATTATCAGATAAGGCTATATGAATGGCCTGCTCCAGACTGACCCGCACTTTTTCGGGAGCGGCGTTTTGGTCGACAACCGCCTGCCTGCCGGGTATTTCTTCCGCATTCGCCGGAATAAATATATGGGCGCATACTAAAATACCGGCAAGCCATTTCCTCTTCTTACTCTTTAACATCATCATTTTATTCTATTTTCATAACATTAATATATCATTGCGAACTGTCCCCCGACATATTCCTGTATTTCTTTTTAACAACAAACTTATCCAATATATCACGTCCGGTATCGGTACATATTCCACGCAAAAAAATAAAGAATAGTGTATTGTGCACCTCCTCGTGCGTATATCTGGCATATACCTCGGAAGTGCCTGCCGACGGCATCTGTTTCTGAAAAAATAAAGATATAATGTCATAATTAATGTCCGACATAAATACGTGTTCTTTTTCTCCGCGCTTCAATAATTCGACGACTTTTTCCAGAAACAGGCGCTTCCCCTCCAATAAAATCTTCAACGCCTCAGGATAACGCATGACGTCTTCAAAAAAATTATCACATAATACAGTTGGTTTTTCGATCATCTTTTCGTTGAACAACAGTATGATCTCCAGGGCCGTATCCGGCCTTCTCTCCCATACCGAAAAATATTCGATAAAAGGCTTACGTATCTCTTTCAATACTTCGATGAGTAAGGCTTCCTTATCCTTGAAAAAATCATACAAAGTACGCTTGGACACATTGGCCTTTCGCGCCACATCATCCATACTGACGCGCCTAATTCCGTTACGGGCAAATAAAGAAACCGCGTTTGTCGTTATATGAGTTTTGAGAGACATATATAAAATTTTTACCTTTACAAATTTAAAACCTGACGATCATCTGTAATATCGTTACAGAAACAGCGGCAAAGGTATCGCGTATAAAGTAAACCAAAAAGGTGCAACCTGTTACATAATTAGTCAATATCGAAATAAATACATGTTTTATATCTGCTTATTTATTAAAAAAATCAAAAAACAATCGGCAATAATAAAACTGAGGCAAAATATACATATATTTGCGGACACAAAAATATAAAAAAAATGGCTCACAGTTTTGCAAATTCGATTCATTCATTAAAAGAAGCTGCCTCTTCGTTTGATAATTATCAGGATCATGTGATGATCTTTGAATTTGATCCCTCGTCAAGCAACAGGCTAAAAGACTTTGCCCCTTCAAACCCGTCCCGTTTCGAAGCCGTTCTTTTCCTGGGTATATCGGAAGGAGAAATGGAGATACAGATCGACTATGTAAAATACAGGGCATATAAAAATTCACTTGCCTTAATTATGCCTGAACATATTACTTACTTTGTCAACGGAAGTCCGGATCTGAAAGGATGGGGGGTTGCTATTTCAAAGACCTTTATGGAAACCCTCTCCTATACAAAACAACAACAACCCATCGTCATCTCTTATATGCAATTAAGAAAAAATCCACTGACGGTTTTCACATCGGAAGAATACCGTTCGATTTGCGCCGGTATTGATTTTGTCAGGAATATTATATGCAGTCAGACCCATTTATTCTATAAGGAAAAAATAGACCTGGCGCTAAAAATGTTCTTCTTTGATCTGGGGAATATCTACCTGAGCAAACAGGAACATTTCTCCGCCCCAACCCTGTCCCGCAAAGAAGAACTGTTTACGGACTTTCAAACACTCCTGAGAGAACATTGCAAAAAACAACACGACGTAAAATTTTATGCCAACAAACTCTGCATTACCACACAATACCTTTCATCCATCCTGAAAGAACAAACCGGCAAGTCCGCAAGTCAGTGGATACAGGATGCCCTGATGATTGAAGCGAAAGGGATGTTAAAAACGCCCCGTATCAATATTCAGCAAGTAGCAAACGAATTAAACTTCCCGGATCAGTCGAC
>JAIRKN010000143.1 GCA_031260095.1 Tannerella sp.
TAAAAAATGTTTTGTTCTCATATCAATTAATGTTTATTGTTTTGATGAAAAAAACAGAAAAATAGTTGCATCCTGCATTTATATTTGCAAATATATGAGATTTTCCCGAAATTGCGCTCCGTTAAAAAAACAAATTATGAGAAACTTTACAAAAGTACAGGATATCGGAGATATCAAACAGGCTGTCCGGGAAGCATTGGAAATAAAAAAAGATCGTTTCGGTCATACCGGACTTGGGAGAAATAAAACGTTGCTGATGATCTTTTTTAATTCAAGCCTTCGTACCCGTTTGAGTACGCAGAAAGCAGCCATGAACCTGGGTATGAATACGATTGTACTCGACCTGAACCACGGCGCATGGAAACTTGAAACCGAACGCGGCGTTATCATGGATGGCGATAAACCGGAGCATATACTGGAGGCCATACCGGTGATGGGCTGTTATTGTGATGTGATCGGGGTTCGTTCGTTTGCCCGGTTTGAAAAGAAAGAGGATGATTATAATGAAGTGATCCTCCGGCAATTCATATAATATTCGGGTTGTCCCGTGGTTAGTATGGAAGCGGCCACACGTCATCCGCTACAAAGTTATGCCGATCTGATCACGATCGAAGAATATAAGAAGACGGCGCGTCCGAAGGTGGTCATGACCTGGGCGCCTCATCCGAACGCACTTCCACAGGCTGTACCCAACAGTTTTGCCGAATGGATGAATGTTACGGATTATGAATTTGTAATTACTCACCCGGAGGGATATGAATTAGATTCGGCGTTTACAGGCTGTGCGCAGGTGGAATATGACCAGCGGAAAGCATTTGAAGGCGCTGATTTCATCTATGCCAAGAACTGGGCGGCCTACAAAGATCCCCATTATGGACGAGTGCTTACGGCCGATCGTTCGTGGACGGTCGATACCGGGAAAATGGCGTTGACGAATAACGCATATTTCATGCACTGCCTTCCCGTGCGCCGCAATATGATCGTGACGGACGACGTTATTGAAAGCCCTCAGAGTATAGTCATCCCGGAAGCGGCAAACCGTGAAATCTCGGCACAGGCAGTACTGAAAAAAATACTGGAAGGTCTTTAGTGAATGCGTTCAGGCTTCTCCGGGTATGCCTCCTATCGGCGGAATCAGTTCTCCGAACGGATGGTGGTTGTTTCCTCCTTTTTTAGCCGTATCGTCAAACTTTTGTATATTATCCTGAAGCGCAAACAGTAGCCTTTTTGCATTATCAGGAGTCATTATGATGCGGCTTTTTACTTTCGCTTTCTGGGTACCCGGGACGACACGTATGAAATCAAAGATAAATTCCGAAGAAGAATGAGAGATGATCGCTAAATTAGCATAGGTGCCTTGTGCAACCTGGTCGGTAAGTTCTACCTGAATCTGATTTTGTTTTTGATTGTTATTATCCATCATAATATTATTTTAAATTCTATCCTTTTTGAGGGCAAAAATACATTTTACTTTTGAAAAAGTTTGTCTCTTTCAAAAAAATAGTTAGTTTTGTGCGGTTTTTTTTTAATAAATGCAGAACCGTTAAGAATGAAAATAAAAATAGTAGCAGTAGTTGGTTTATTTCTGTGTGGCCTGACCACAATGGCGCAAACAAAAGTAGAAAGGGTAGTGCCTACGAAAGCATCGGGAGAGGGCGTGACTTATTTTCTGCCCAAAAGTTCGTTTGTTGTAAATGCGGAGGTTACGAAAGTGACCGTAAAAGCCGGATCGTATTACCGGTATGCCGAGCGTTACCTGGGCGTGAAAGATGTGGCGACGGAAGATGTTGTTTATTATGAGTTGGGAAAGATCACCTTATCCGCTAAGGGGGTACCCAACCCGGATCAAATGTATAAAATCGAATTTAAACAAAAGACCGTAGCTCCTTTTGTTTATCTTACTCCCGACGGGCTGCTATGCGCCATCAATGAAGTGTATACACCGGAAGAACAGCCGGAAGAACCCAGGCCGGAGCAGAGCAGAGCGGATACGCCGCCGGCCTCTTCGGTTTATACGGAAGATTTGTTAATGGCCGGTTCGGTAGCCAGACAGGCAGAGGTGGCCGCCAAACAAATCTACCGTTTGCGGGAAAGCCGTACCGATATACTGACCGGAGATGCGGATAACCTGCCTCCGGACGGTGAGGCGATGAAAATTGTTATTTCAAAGCTGGAAGATCAGGAAAAGGCCTTGACGAAACTTTTCACAGGTACGGAAACGCGCGAAACAACGTATTATGACATTTCTATTCTGCCGGAAGACGAGTTGGAACATGAAGTATTGTTCCGTTTCTCATCGCAATTAGGAATTTTGGATGAGGATGATCTGGGCGGCGAGCCTGTTTATATGAATCTGACGGCATTGGAACGTGCTCCCGAGCTTGACGCGAAAGAAGCGGAAAAGAAAGATAAATTGCTTAGGGGTATCGTGTATAACGTTCCGGGAAAGGCCCGGGTAGAGATTATACGAAATAATAAAAGTATCCTGAAAAAAGACTTTCCGTTTGTTCAGTTTGGCACGCAGGAAGCGTTAGCGCCGGTTCTTCTGGAGGATAAAAAAGAACCGGTAAAAGTATTATTCTATCCTGAAACAGGCGCGATCCGGCAAATTACAAAATAATATACATCACTAAAAAATTTAATATCATGTTTAAAGATCATCCTAAAGGATTACTCGGCGCGGCGCTTTCGAATATGGGCGAGCGTTTTGGCTTTTATATTATGATGGCCATTCTGACATTGTTTATTTCTGCCAAGTTTGGTTTGTCGGAAACGACTACCGGATATATTTATTCCGCCTTTTATGCTTCCATTTATTTATTGGCTTTGGTTGGCGGTTTCATAGCCGATAAAACGAAAAATTATAAAGGAACGATCCTTACCGGTATCATCTTAATGGCTATCGGGTATCTGATTATTGCCGTTCCTACGCCGACTCCTGTGCCAAGTATGGGACTGTATCTGGCCATAACCTGTGCGGGACTTCTGGTTATTTCATTCGGGAATGGTCTGTTCAAAGGAAACCTTCAGGCGCTCGTCGGACAGATGTATGATGATCCCAAATATGCAAATAAAAGAGATGCGGGATTCCAGATATTTTATATGTTTATAAATATCGGAGCGATGTTTGCTCCGTTTATTGCGATCGGAGTGCGGAACTGGTGGCTGAAAGTTCATCATTTTGATTATAATGCCTCGCTTCCCGAATTATGTCATCAATATATTGCACAGGGAAATTCCATGCCGGCGGAATCAATCGACCGCCTGATAAAATATGCAAGCGACGCTTCGCTGGATGGTTCTGCGGCGACGGATCTGATGGCATTTTCCAACAGTTATCTGAATGTATTTAATGTTGGCTTTCAGTACGCATTTGCTGCCGCTATTGCAGCGATGTTGATATCTCTTGTCATCTATACCGTCAATAAAAGGACATTCCCGGATCCGGCGAATAAAGCGATTCCTGCTGCAAACGGAGGTTTATCCGGGATAGGGATATCAAAGGAAGAAATCAAAATGAATGCCCGGGAAGTAAAGCAGCGTATTTATGCTTTATTTGCCGTATTTGGCGTAGTCATATTTTTCTGGCTGTCTTTTCACCAGAATGGTTATTCGCTTACGTATTTTGCAAGAGATTACGTGAATCTGGATGTTATTCATATCAATCTGGGATTTACCAATATCAAAGGCGCTGAAATCTTCCAAAGTGTCAATCCGTTTTTTGTCGTGTTTCTTACCCCATTAATTATGTGGATATTCGGAGCATTGAACCAACGGAAGAAAGCGCCCTCTACTCCGATGAAAATTGCGATAGGTATGGGGATTGCCGCTTTGGCATACGTATTCCTGATGGCGTTTTCGTTTGCACTACCGGCAAAAGAATCATTAGCGACAATGAGCGCCGAAGAATTAGCCGCTATGCGTGTTACTCCCTGGGTAATGGTTATTTTGTATTTTATTCTTACCGTGGCGGAATTGTTTATATCTCCGCTTGGTCTGTCGTTCGTATCAAAAGTAGCACCTCCGCATTTGCAGGGATTAATGCAGGGCTGTTGGCTGGCTGCTACGGCAATCGGCAATTCAATCTTATTTATAGGTGGAATCCTCTATACAAGTGTACCGCTATGGATCTGCTGGCTTGTATTTGTGGGCGCTACCGGACTTTCGATGATCGTCATGCTGAGTATGGTTAAGTGGCTTGAGCGTGTAGCAAAATAAAGAAGCCAGGGAGTTGGTTATTATGTGGAATCATCCCGGATGGCCGGATAATAAATCAACCCGTTATGAGGTACATGAAAGATTAATCATGAAAAAAAAACCGGATCAGAAAAATCTGACGCTGACCCTGCCTATGGAATAAAAAAAGGATATATTTCCCTGACCTTCTCAGGAAGAAAGAAGCGGATATCTTTTCCTTCATGAAAGGCCTGCCGTATAAAAGTAGATGATATTTCCAGTAGGGGAGCATCTACTTTTTTTATGTTTGCGTATTGGGGGGGAATCGTTATCTCATAATCTTTCCGAGGGTAAATAATGATTGGAAATTCACTCATTAACGCTTCATGATTTTTCCAGCGTGATATTCTGCTCCAGTTGTCCGCACCCATGATCAACTGGAATGTCTTATCCGGGAACTGTCGTTGCAATTCCCTTAGTGTAGTGATCGTATAGGATGGGCGAGGCAATGCAAATTCAAAATTACTGACTTTGAATCCGGGATAGCCGTCAATAGATGCTTCTACCATTTGGAGGCGTTTATCTTCCTCCATCAAACCGGATTCTTCCTTTAACGGATTTTGCGGCGAAACAAGAAACCATAATTCATCCAAGTCGCAAAACTCGCAAATCCAGTTTGCTAAAGCCAGATGACCTATGTGAATCGGATTAAATGAACCTGGGAATATACCGGTTTTCATCTTACATGATTTGATTTTATAAAATCCCGAACCGTACGCAAGACTTTGTCCTGTGCCTCTGTGAGATCATCATTTACGACGATCACATCAAATTTAGGTGCAAAGCTTAATTCATATTCCGCCTTTTCCAGCCGTTTTCTTACAATTTCGGGTGCATCCGTACCGCGTTTTTCGAGTCGTTTGCGTAATTCCTCAATTGAAGGAGGTTGTATGAAGATAGACAAAGCACGGTCGCCGTAAAATGTTTTAATAGCACATCCGCCGATCACATCCACATCAAAAACAACATGTTTTCCGGCTTTGGTGATACGTTCCACCTCGCTTTTCAGCGTACCGTAGAAATGATCTTTATAGACCTCCTCATATTCCAGAAAATCATCCTTTTCTATGTGTGAGCGAAACTCTTCCGGTGTAAGAAAGTAATAATCTACTCCCGTCCGCTCTTTACCGCGTGGCGCACGGCTTGTGGCGGATATGGAAAATTGCAGCGGCAGCCTCTGTTGTAACAGATGTTGTATGACGGAACTTTTCCCGGAACCGGAAGGTGCCGAAAATATAATCAGTTTACCTGCTTCCATATAAGAGTTCATTTTCTGAGGCGTAATCTCACTTTCCGGTTGGTACATGTTTACAGTACGTTTAAAATCTGTTCTTTAATTTGTTCCAGTTCGTCTTTCATCAGTACGACGATCTGTTGCATTTCCGCCTGGTTACTTTTAGAGCCAAGCGTATTTATTTCGCGTCCTATTTCCTGAGCAATGAATCCAAGTTTTTTACCTTGTCCGTTTCCATTGTCAAGTGTTTCTATAAAATATCGGAGATGATTGTCCAACCGGCTTTTTTCTTCGTTTATATCCAGCTTTTCCATATAATAAATCATCTCCTGTTCAAGACGGTTCGCATCAATCTGAACTTCCGGTATTTTCTGAAGGTTTTCTATTATACGGTTTTTGATTTTTTCGACACGTTCTTTTTCGTACGGTTCGATTTGCATCAACAGTTCCGATATCTTTTTGATTTTCTGTTCAAACAATTTATAAAGCATCGCTCCTTCCTGTGCTCTAAATTCGCAAAGCTTGTTTATTGCCTTATCAATCGTCTCAGATACAATCATCCATTCCTCTTCGCCGGCTTCTGCCATTTCTATTTTTATAGCGTCCGGCAGACGCAGCAGGATCGAAAACCATTCCTCCGGCCGGTTTATGTTCAGTATGCCGGCAATTTCCTCTATCTGGTCTTTATAACTTTCCACGGCCGAAACATTAATTTGGGTCGGAACATCTTTTCCTATATTCTCCAGGGTTATTGTAAACTCCACTTTTCCCCGTTCAAGTTTCCGGGATAAAGCAGATCGTATTTCCATTTCCTTTTCCCGGTACAAGGGTGGAATACGGATAAAGAGATCCATTTGTTTACTATTAAGAGCTTTAATTTCTACAATTACTTTTTTGCTTGGCAGTTCGGCGGTTTCTTTTCCAAACCCGGTCATTGATTGAATCATATCTATTTTAATTTATTGAAAGACAAAGATAATGCAAGCCGGATGAAATACAAAAAAATATTGAGATATTAGTCAAAGTAGCGGTTAGCGGTTAGTGTAGTTTTGTACTCACTGACCGCTAACCGTCAGATTGGAATATTATGTTGCCTGTGCTTGGAAATAACTCAATTTTCATGTAACTTTGCAATGCGTAAAACTGATTTTTAATAAAATGAAAAAAGTGATTGAACATATAAATGACAGTAAAAAGACTGCATTTTCTTTTGAAATATTACCTCCCCTTAAAGGAAACAGTATCAAAAGGATCTATCATATAATTGATAAGTTGATAGAATTTGATCCTAAATATATCAATATAACCTCTCATCACAGTGAGTATGTAGATAAAACAGAGCCTGACGGTTCGATACGAAGGGTTAATATACGTCGTCGTCCGGGTTCTGTCGCCATTGCTTCGGCGATTCAAAATAAATATGGTATTACGGCTGTTCCTCATATTATATGTAAGGGTTTTACAAAAGAAGAAACGGAGTATGCGTTGATAGACTTGAATTTTATGGGTGTGCATGATTTATTGTTGTTGAGGGGAGATGAAAAGAATATGCCGGGAGATACGGATCCGTCATTCTATCATTCTTATGCGATGGATTTACAGGATCAGGTGAACAATTTCAACAGAGGTATTGCCCTGGATGGCTCTTCTTTTGAAGGTATTGAAACGCCCTTCTCTTATGGGATGGCTTGTTATCCGGAAAAACATGAAGAAGCTCCGAATATGGAATCGGATATTTTTTATGCAAAGGAAAAAATAAAGAATGGAGCGGATTATTTAGTGACCCAGATGTTTTTTGATAACTCAAAATATTATTCATTTGTAGACCGGATGCGTGCAGAGGGGATAACCGTTCCGATCATCCCCGGAGTTAAGCCGATTGTGTTTACAAATCAATTAACGGTCCTTCCCAAAATATTCCGTTCGGAAATACCGGAGATGCTTGCGCACGAACTTCGTCATTGTAAAACGGATGATATGGCGAAAGATGTTGGGGTAGAATGGTGTGTTCAGCAATGTAAAGACCTGATAGAACATGGCGTTCCGAGTATTCATTTTTATACATTGATGGCAACGGATAGCGTCAGCAGGATTGCAAAGGAAATTTATTAACAGAATCACGATGAAACGAAGAAATTTTATACAATGTGCCGGCGCAACAACATTAGCTGTTACCGCTACCGGTTTATTAAATAGCTGTGTGCCGTCTGCCGGATTAAAAACAGGAGAGATCATGCATACGGTTATTTTTGATCTGAAACATGCAACCGGTTCTCCCGAGGCTGAAAAGTTTATAGCAGATGCGCACCGGATACTTACGGCGATACCGGGAGTTCGCGATTTTCAGGCATACAGGCAATGCAGTCCTAAGAATGATTATCAGTATGGTTTTCTAATGACGTTCAATAGTCAAAAAGAATTTGATGCATACACGGCCCATCCGGATCATTGTAAATTTGTGGAAAAACGTTGGGATACCGAAGTAAGCCGTTTTCAGGAATCGGATTTTATGAGATTATCTTCCCTTTGAATAATATTTTTGGTTTTTCAAACCGAAATTTAGCTTGTTTTTATTCTGTTGTTCAAAAAATGATTACCTTTGCGCGTCTAAACGGTCTGTATTATGATACAGGATTTGTTTTATGGAAATGGATAGGATTATTGAGCATATAGAACGGTTACTGTTACGGCATGATTGTGTCATAATACCGGATTTTGGAGGATTTGTTCTTCAATCCATACCTGCTGTATATATGGGGGATGAACATTCATTTACCCCGGCCCGCAAGGAAATCGTATTTAATCCGGCCTTGACACATAATGACGGATTGCTGACGGAGTCGTACATGCAGGTATACGCCATGGATTATAAGAAAGCGCTGCAATTAGTCCGGGAAGACATCTCTGTTATGCAGGAAACGCTGGATGATGATACGGAATTTCAGTTTGGGCGGATAGGGCTTTTTATGAAAGAAGATGACCGTATTTTGTTTGTACCGGGTAAAAGCAGTGATCTGTTATTCAGTATTTCGTCTTATGGTTTACCGGTGTTTCATTATCTATCTCTTGCTTCAAGGAAGTCTGCTGTTGGTTTTGCCAATAAGTCGGTAGCGGGAAGTTCTGTTGCCGATGCAAAAACGGAAGATCCGCCAAAATCTAAAAATATTATTTATACGATACCGGTTACCCGGACGTTTGTCCGCGTATTGGCGGCTACGGCTGCTGCTATCATCCTTTTTCTGTTGATATCCACGCCTGTGAAAGATGTAAACAAAGCTTCTTATTCAGCCGGTTTTGTCCCACAGGAAATCATGCCGAAAAAAACGGCGGATGAGATTGTTTCCGATGCTTTTTCCGCATCGGATGCACTTGGAAATGCCGGCATTTCCGATGGATATGTAGCTGAGTCCGAAAAGCCGGAGGAAACGGTTTCTTCTGCGGAAACTAAAATAAATGACGTTTTGGATATAAAACCGGAATACGCCTCCGATACTACGGCAAAAACACCTGAAACAGAACCGGTGGCCCATACCGGAGCGAAAACTTCAACTACTACTTCTGCCAAATCACCGGATGCGTCATCTGCCAAATCGTCAACCGCAAAAGCATCTTCCGCAAAATATTATGTTATCATCGGAAGTTTTAATACCCGCGGACAGGCTCAGGAATATATCAAGCGTTTGAAAAGTGATGTGGCAAATGACGCCGGCATCGTTGTGAATGATGGCAGGGTTCGTGTTTATGCGCAGCATTTTCCGACCGAAAAATCAGCTCAATCCTATTTAAAGAAAATTCGTCAAAATCCTAAACATGAGCAGGCATGGCTATATAAAGGACAATGAGTGTCCGGTTTTGATAATAGTAGAAAGGAAATACAGTGAGGGAGAATAGTTTTTTTTTAATATCAATAAATCGAAATATTAACTTTTAAATTTTTATGGCAGAAGCAAACGAAAATCTTTTCCCGGAGTTTCCGCCCGTATCTGTTCAGGAGTGGAGAGATAAGATTACAACTGATCTTAAGGGGGTAGCATTCGAGAAGAAGATGATTTGGAAAACGGGCGAAGGATTCGATGTGAATCCTTTTTATTGTGCCGAAGATATTGAAGGGATGGCGACAACAGCATCGCTTCCCGGAGAGTTTCCGTATGTTCGCGGAACAAAAATAACAAATGAGTGGCTTGTTCGTCAGGATATTGATGTGACCGACTGCAAAGCGGCAAATGAAAAAGCAAAGAAGTTGACGGCTGAAAGCGGCGTTACTTCACTTGGTTTTTATTTGAAAGATGATCTGATAAATTACGGCAATATAGCCACACTGCTTGACGGTATTCGTCCGGAGGAGGTCGAATTGAATTTCAAGACCTGTAACTGCAAAGCCGTTGAGTTGATCGGTATACTTGCGGAAATATTCAAGACAAAAGGAGCGGATGTAACGAAATGTAGAGGTTCTGTTGCATACGATCCTCTGAAGCAGCCTTTAGTGAAAGGTGTTGTACTTGGCAGTGAGTGGGTAGGAGAAGCGGTTGCCGTCATTAAAGCGGGTGAAGCCTTACCGGAATACCGTGTCCTTGCTGTTGACGCCTGCTTTCTGAATGACGCCGGTTCGTATATCACACAGGAATTGGGATACAGCCTTGCCTGGGGAAATGATTTGTTATCCGGGCTGACGGATGCCGGATTATCTGTTGAAGTCGTTGCTAAAAAAATAAAATTTAATTTCGGTATATCTTCCAATTACTTTATGGAGATAGCGAAATTCCGTGCCGCACGCTGGTTATGGGCGGAAATAGTGAAAGCCTATTCCCCGGCTTGTAATTGTTCTTCGGATTGTTGCGGCGATGACTGCTGTAAAGATGGGGTATGCGTATGTGCCTGTAAGATGATAGCCCATGCCCGTACATCCGCATGGAATACAACCGTATTCGACGCCTATGTAAATATGCTTCGTACACAGACGGAAGCGATGTCGGCAGCGATTGCCGGAGTAGATTCCATTACCGTATTGCCGTATGACGAAACATTTAAAACGCCGGATGATTTTTCCGAACGTATAGCACGTAACCAGCAATTATTATTGAAAGAGGAATGTCATTTTGATAAAGTGGCCGATCCGGGAGCAGGTTCGTATTATATAGAAGTACTCACACAGTCATTGGCGGATGCTGCCTGGAAGTTATTTCTTGAAGTGGAAGATAAGGGCGGTTTTATTGCTTCTGCCAATGATGGAGAGATACAACGCGCGGTCAATGAATCCAATAAAGCTCGCCGGAAGATGGTGGCTACACGCCGTATAAGCTTACTGGGAACGAACCAATTTCCTAATTTTGCGGAAAAAGTGGGTGATAAAATCGAACGGGATCCCGGATGTACGTGCAAATGCGGCGGCGAAGGCGCTACGGTAACAAAATTAGATTTTGCCCGTGGAGCGTCTGAGTTTGAAGCGCTTCGCCTTGCTACGGAGAAAAGCGGTGTAACGCCGAAAGTATTTATGTTGACGATCGGAAACCTTGCCATGCGCCTGGCCCGTTCGCAATTCTCTTCGAACTTTTTTGCCTGTGCAGGATATGAAATCATTGATAATTTAGGATTTGAGACGGTAGAAGCCGGCGTGAAAGCAGCACGTGAGAAGAATGCCGATATTATCGTACTTTGTTCGAGTGATGATGAATACGAAACATTAGCGCCCGAAGCATTTAAACTGACTGTAAATAAGGAACTGTTTGTCGTAGCAGGTGCACCTGCATGTATGGACGACCTGAAAGCGGCAGGTATCGAACATTTTATTAATGTAAAAAGTAATGTACTGGAAACGTTGCGGATGTTTAATAAAAAGTTGAACATTGAGGACTAAACAGACTTTATGAATTTAATAAACACAAATCCCAATTATGAAGCGAACATGTAAAAAGAAATTCACCGGGAATTAAAAAACCATGTGAGTTCTATGTATCCTTGATGTAATAAATAATAATATGTACACATGAAACCTGATTTTAAAAAGATAGATATTAAAAAGGCCGGTTTTGCTGCGGCTAATGCTGCGGAATGGATCAAATCCAAAGGCATTGGGGCCGGTTGGAATACACCTGAGCAGATCCGGGTGAAGTCCGTATATACAAAAGATGATCTGAACGGAATGGAGCATCTTCATTACGCAGCAGGCCTTCCGCCTTATCTGCGTGGTCCTTACAGTGGTATGTATGCGATGCGTCCCTGGACGATTCGTCAGTATGCCGGATTTTCCACCGCAGAAGAATCAAACGCTTTTTATCGTCGTAACCTGGCTTCCGGGCAGAAGGGCCTTTCCGTAGCGTTCGACCTTCCGACGCACCGTGGTTACAATGCGGATAATCCCCGTGTGGTAGGCGATGTGGGAAAAGCCGGGGTGTCTATCTGTTCCCCGGAAGATATGAAAGTCTTGTTTGATGGTATTCCTTTGAGCAAGATGTCTGTTTCCATGACGATGAACGGCGCTGTTCTCCCCGTACTTGCATTTTATATAAATGCAGGTTTGGAACAGGGCGCTAAACTCGAAGAAATGGCCGGGACGATTCAGAACGATATTCTGAAAGAATTTATGGTGCGTAACACGTATATTTATCCGCCTGAATTTTCGATGAAGATTATCGCGGATATCTTTGAGTACACATCGCAAAAGATGCCTAAATTCAATTCTATTTCTATTTCCGGCTATCACATGCAGGAAGCAGGCGCTACGGCGGATATCGAAATGGCTTATACGCTTTCCGACGGTATGGAATATCTGCGTGCGGGTATTAATGCCGGAATTGATGTAGACGCTTTTGCTCCGCGTTTATCCTTCTTCTGGGCAATCGGCATGAACCATTTTATGGAAATAGCCAAAATGCGTGCGGCGCGTATGTTATGGGCAAAAATCGTGAAAAGTTTCGGCGCTAAAAACCCCAAATCCCTGGCATTGCGTACACATAGCCAGACATCCGGCTGGTCGCTAACGGAACAGGATCCCTTCAATAACGTGGGGCGTACCTGTATTGAAGCGATGGCGGCTACTTTAGGGCATACACAATCCTTACATACCAATGCGTTAGACGAAGCCATTGCCCTGCCGACAGATTTCTCCGCCCGTATCGCCCGTAATACGCAGATATATATTCAGGAAGAAACACAGATCTGTAAAGAAATTGATCCGTGGGCCGGCTCCTATTATGTGGAAACACTAACAAACGAACTGGTACGGAAAGGCTGGGCTTTGATTCGGGAGATTGAAAGTATGGGCGGTATGGCAAAAGCCATTGAGACCGGACTGCCGAAAATGCGTATCGAAGAAGCGGCAGCTCGTACACAGGCCCGTATTGATTCGGGTGTTCAAACAATTGTCGGTGTGAACAAGTATCGTCTGCCGAAAGAGGATCCGATTGATATCCTTGAAATTGATAATACGGCTGTTCGTGAACAACAGATCGCCCGTTTGAAAGAACTGCGCGAAAACCGTGATGAAGAAGCCGTACGGAAAGCCTTGGCGGATATTACAGCATGTGTCGGGACAAAGAAAGGAAACTTGCTTGACCTGGCGGTTAAAGCTGCCGGACTTCGCGCTTCACTGGGAGAAATATCAGACGCCTGCGAAGAAGTCGTGGGACGTTATAAAGCAATAATCAGAACCATATCAGGAGTGTATTCATCAGAAACAAAAAACGACAGCGACTTTAAGAAAGCGTGCGAACTGGCTGAAAAGTTTGCCCGGAAAGAAGGTCGTCAGCCCCGTATTATGGTAGCTAAAATGGGGCAGGATGGTCATGACCGTGGCGCCAAAGTAGTAGCTACAGGATATGCCGATTGCGGATTCGATGTGGATATGGGACCTTTGTTCCAGACGCCGGAAGAAGCCGCCCGTCAGGCTGTTGAAAATGACGTGCATGTATTAGGCGTATCGTCGTTAGCAGCCGGTCATAAAACGTTAGTGCCCCAGGTCATTGAGGAACTGAAAAAATTAGGCCGTCCTGATATTTTAGTGGTAGCAGGCGGCGTTATCCCTGCACAGGATTATGACTTCCTGTATAAAGCAGGTGTAACCGCCATATACGGCCCCGGTACATCCGTTGCCAAAGCCGCCTGCCAGATCCTTGAGATCCTGTTAAACGAATAGAACACAAACGAAAAGAGGCTGTCTCAAAAAGCCCGGAATTTGCCACTTTA
>JAIRKN010000167.1 GCA_031260095.1 Tannerella sp.
ATTCCTGCTGGTAGAGGGTAGACGCCTTTGTGGTCGTTGAGGCGCACGACGAGGAGTGTCGCGGTGGCGGACGACGGAGGCGGCAGGAGATCGGCGGCCTTTACGCCGATCGTCAGGTAGACGGTCTCGCCGGGTGGTATGATCGCGACAATGCTGTCGGTGGCGAGGTAGTTGGCGGCGTCGGAGGCGTCGTCGCGGGAGAGCAAGGCGTAGACGGGTTTGCCGATTGCCGCGGCGCCGTCATTGACGATACAGACGTTGACCCATACCGAATCGCCATCGTAGAGGACGTCTGTCTTCGAGCGGTCGAATACGGCGTTGGCTGCGAGCCATAGCGGGTAGCCGTCGTGATTGAGGACGGTTTGCTGTTGGCGGTAAATGTCATATATCAGTAGTTCGTTTACATTCTAAGGCGTCATTTATGTTTCACAAGTTCGTTTACAAATCTCTTAAGGGATTTCGCCCGCAAAGTCGGGGAAAATCTCAGGAGTTCGTTGACATATTGTTAATTAAGGCAAAGCCATGTAGAAGGGGAAGATATGATGTATGACTGTATTTTGACGGACAACCAGTACATATTGTTCCAATATAATTTCAGCGACGACATAGCTGTATTTGAGTAGCGGTTTGACGATAAAGGATTCATTGAGAAGATGCAGTTTTAAGTCGCTTCTTATGAAACGGATAAACAACAGCCGCCCCTCTTCGACCAGGATCTTTTGTGTCAGGTCTATATCCTTCATCAGTGGAAATTTACAGATAATTTCCCTGAGCATTTGATTGGGGGTTTTATGGGATTGCGAAGAATACCTGTGGTTTTCATTATGAAACAGTGTAAATACCTTTGCCCTGTTTTGAAGATCCTCTAAAGAGGTAAAAGTTTGAACATTGTAAAAATACTTTTGAACATTGTCGTTGAACTTCTCAATGATACCATTTCGCCATGGTTCAGCAGGAGGTATGAATACAGGCCTCACCCCGTGGGAAAGGGCTATCCGCATTAATAAGCCCAAACTCCCCGGATGGCGGTTACTTCCCCGGAAAGAGAGTTCGTTATCTATTTGTAGAAAATCGGGTATTTGATAATTTCTCCAAAAGTCAATAACGCATGGAACGATGCTTTCCGCTGTTTTATCGGGTATTGGGTAAACGCCTGCAAAATGCTTTTCCGCATCAATGATGTTGTAAAGATAAAAACGGAATCCCCTTTTGAGGTAGCGCGGGCCTATTAAATCCATTTGCTGGACATTCAAAAAATACTTGGGATATTCTATATCCTTCAACCGTTTAACGGTGGATTTTTCTATCAAATTATTCCGCTTCAATACCTGTTAATTGTCGTCATAGAGGGAGGATTTATCCCCAGCCGTTCAAACTCGTACAATATGGCTATCGCCCCTTTTTGAGCGTAGGGTTGAGACAATAAGCGACGACGTATTCCTGTTACTGTCTGCTCCACTGTATCATCTGTCTTAGCGGCAACTCGCTTGGGTGCATTTGAATCACTTTGATACCACTGACTTTCTGATGATCGTTCGTATTTTTTTAGCCACTTGTAACCCACTGCCTGCTGCGGTTTATTTGTTCACAAATAGAGGCTATGGACGCTCCCTGTAAGCGCAATCGGATGGCTTCTTGCCTTAAAATTTCTTCCTGTTCCATTTTTTAATTGTTAAAATTTAGAACAGAAAAATACAATATTTCAAAGAACTTTTTCCGCTTTGTAAACGAACTTGTGACATTTATCAGTTTTTATTACAGAACGTTTTCGCAACATGATGCGGTCTCTCAGACTCATAAGCCGGTTTTTCATATTGCTTTTGATACCGGTGACTAAATGAACGCCATTATCCAAAAGCATCTTAAAAAGTGAGGAAAAAATATATCCCCTGTCTCCGTACAGTTTACCGGACAGCTTCTTCATAAGCACTTTAAATACATCCTGATTTCGGTCGTCCACAAGTCTTTTCCAAATCCCTGCGGGAACTGGTCGTTACGGGAGCGGGATTGATGGTGAACTCTGCACTTTGGTAGTCGGTGAGTTCAATCGTGTTTCCGTCTTTCAGGGTGAACATTATTGAGTTCTCGTTCGTAAAATAAAACTTTTCCACATCGGCTATCTCTACCGGTACGGGGTACGGTAGAGTTTTCAACTGTGAGATTCCAATATATCCTGATGGTTCCGGCTCGCGGGTTTACTGCGGGAATATCTATGGCTGTTGCTGCTCCGGTTGTGATTGCAGACGATTGTTGAACCTGCACCGTTCCTCTGTAAAAAAAACTTTTTTTATTTCGTGCGCGCTTGGAAATCACAGAATTTTCATCTAATTTGCTTTGGCAATCGGGACAATGGAGTATGATTGTTATTTTCATTTTGCAAAACAGACCGTTGGCTGTTAATCTGTTCCGCTTCGTGAGAAGCTTTTGTTTATTTTTATCGTCGAGGAACCGTATATTTGTGCAAAGGGCATTATTCCCACTCGATGGTTGCAGGCGGTTTAGAGCTAATGTCGTACACTACGCGGTTTACGCCTTTTACCCTGTTTATGATTTCACTGGAAACTTTCGCCAGAAATTCATAGGGTAATTGTGCCCAGTCTGCGGTCATGGCGTCTGTTGAGGTTACGGCACGTAACACGATCGTATTTTCGTATGTACGTTCATCGCCCATTACTCCGACAGAGCGTATGGGTAACAGGATCGCGCCGGCCTGCCAGATCTTATCATACAAATTCCATTCACGTAGCATTGATATGTAAATGTCGTCTGCGTCTTGCAGGACGCGTATTTTCTCCGCAGTAACATCTCCGAGTATGCGGATGCCAAGTCCCGGACCCGGAAAAGGGTGGCGTGAGATGAGTTCCGGCGCCATGCCTAATTCATTGCCTATGCGACGTACTTCGTCTTTGAAAAGAAGACGCAAAGGTTCGACGAGTTTCAGGTTCATCTTTTCGGGTAAGCCTCCTACGTTGTGGTGACTTTTTATAACGGTGCCGGTTATTGATATGGATTCGATAACGTCCGGATAAATAGTGCCCTGCCCGAGCCATTTTATATCTTTCAACTTATTGGCCTCTTCATCAAAAACGTGAATAAAACCTCTCCCGATAATTTTCCGTTTCTGTTCGGGATCCGTTATTCCGGCCAGTTCGCGGTAGAACTTTTCATGCGCGTTTATTCCGATAACATTTAGCCCCATATTTTCATACGCTTTCAGGACATTTTCAAATTCGTTTTTACGCAGAAGTCCGTGATCGACAAAGATACAGGTCAGGTTTTTGCCGATCGCTTTATTCAGCAATACCGCCGTTACCGAGGAGTCGACTCCTCCGGATAATGCCAGTATGACTTTATCGTCGCCAAGTTGACTTTTTAAGCCGGCGATGGTTGATTCGATAAAGGATGCAGGCGTCCAGTCTTTTGCACATCCGCAGATGTTCAGAAAATTATCTAATAATTTTATTCCGTCTTCGGTATGGAACACTTCCGGGTGGAACTGCACACCCCATGTCGGTTCATCCGTGATTTTAAAACCTGCCGCTTCCACATCAGCCGTACTTGCTATGATCCGGAATGAATCCGGTATTTGAGTGATCGTATCACCGTGTGACATCCAGACCTGTGTTCCGGGGTTGATATTTTTGAATAACGGGTCGGTCGCATCAAGTTTTGTTAAATGGGCGCGTCCGTATTCGCGCAAACCGGCAGATGCAACCGTTCCTCCCGATGAATAGGCGAGGTACTGTGCACCGTAGCAGATACCGAGTACAGGATATTTTTTGCGTATATCCGACAGGTCTGTTTTGAACGCATTTGTGTCATTTACGGAGTAAGGGCTTCCGGAGAGTATAACTCCTTTGACCGCAGGGTCCTTTTCCGGGAATTTATTATACGGAACAATTTCGCAATAGGTATTTAACTCTCTGATTCTACGACCGATTAATTGTGTCGTCTGAGAACCGAAATCAAGGATAATTATTTTTTCGTGCATACGGTAAAAACGTTAAATGAAGTGCAAAGTTACGAAAATAATTTACAATAGACAATGGTACTTACCGGTAGTAATTTCACATTGTATTCAACTTACTGTATTTTGCCTGCAGAATAGTTCCTGGAACAAGAACTGATAAATTCATTTTGTATTTCTCTTAGCTTACGCTATATTTGTGCCGGAAAAGTTATGCTGATGGCAGTATTTTAATTTACCGTTAATAAAAATTATATGGATGAAGAAGAAAAAGCTGTGAACCGTAAAACGTGGTGGATAATGGGTATTATCCTGCTTGTTATGATAATCGGCGTGGGGAGCTATTATCTGTGGTATCAGAAGCAGCAGATGGAGGAGATGTCGGAGATGTTTGCGCTCGAAAAAGAAAGTCTTTCGGATGAATACGAGGAATTGTCGCTTCAATATGAAGGTTATAAATTCAGTATTGGGAACGATTCTCTGATCGCCTTGTTGACGACGGAGCAGGAGAAGGTTCAGCGTCTTCAGGAGGAACTGCGGACGGTGAAATCCACCAACGCACGCCGTATCAATGAGTTGAAAAAAGAGTTGGAGACGTTGCGTAAAATTATGCGTAATTATGTGATTCAGATTGATTCTTTGAATGCGGAAAATCAGCAGTTGAAGGATGAGAACCGTCAGGTTACGCAGAAATACCAGCAGGCGTCTTCCCGGGCAGCCCGTTTGTCGAAAGAGAAAGATCAACTGTCGGAACGAGTGGAGATGGCTTCGCGGTTAGATGCTGTGAACATACAGGTGGTTCCTATCACATCCAAAGGGAAGAACGCCAAAAAGATCGACAAGGCAGCGCAATTGATGATGACTTTTATCATTTCAAAAAACATAACAGCACCTGTTGGAGAACAAATGATTTATGTGCGCCTGATGAAGCCGGATGACGATATCCTGACCAAATCCAATTCCGGACGTTTTCAGTTCGAAAATAAGGAAATTATGTACTCAATGAGCCGATCCGTTGAATATGACGGCGAGGAGCAGAATGTGGTTATGTATTGGGATATCGAAGAGTTTTTATCCCCGGGAAGTTATCGTGCGGATATTTTTGCGGGAGGAAGTTTGATCGGTCGTAAGTCTTTTGTGCTGGAATAATAAAAAAATGAAATATTTTTGATGCATTATTTGTGTTTTGAAAAAAAAGTTTATTACATTTGTACGAATTTTTAAGCGATTTACTAATAATTAAATATGATACTATGCAAAGTAGACGTGATTTTATCAAACAGGCATCTATGATGGTTGCCGGAGGTATTGTGGTTCCTGATTTGTTATCTTCTTGTGGTAACAAAAGTCAGGGCGGGAAGTATTTAGGCCTTCAGTTGTATTCCCTTCGTGATATGATAAGGGATGAAGGTATACAAAAAACGCTGACGATCGTTTCAGAAATGGGCTATAACAGTCTCGAAACAGCATCTTATAACGATGGGAAATTCTATGGGGAAACTCCCGAAAACCTGAAAAAAATGGTGGAGGATCTGGGTATGAAACTGACCGCTTCTCATCTCGGACGTAATATTACAGGAGATCATGATGCGGACATGGCCTGGTGGAACAAAGCAGTGGAAGCTCATAACGCTGCCGGTATGAAATATATGGTTATGCCTTCTTCTCCGTTGAGGGACGAGGGAGCAACACTTGATAACATCAAACGTTATGGGAATTATTTTAATGAAATCGGTTTGATTTCTGCGGGGGCAAGCGTACAGTTTGGTTATCACAACCATGCCTTTGAGTTTGAAAATAAAGTGGATGGCGTTCCCGTATATGATCTGATGCTTGAAAATACAAGTCCGGATCATGTGTTGTTTGAATTGGATGTATATTGGATCAAGATCGGCGGATACGATCCGGTTGACTACATGAAGAAATATCCGAAACGTATTAAAATCCTGCATATAAAAGACGAAACAGCTATCGGTGCGCAAAACACGGTGGATTATAAGGCTGTTTTTGATCAGGCTTATGTCAATGGGATAAAAGATTGGTATGTGGAAGTAGAACGTTATGACGGAACGCCTCAGGAAGATGTTCAGAAAAGTGCGGACTTTTTGAGAAAAGCAGACTTTGTAAAATAATATTGCAAAAGCATATTTTGTGTCTTTCGCCGGAGATAGCGT
>JAIRKN010000251.1 GCA_031260095.1 Tannerella sp.
GAGGATCTGATGAAGCTTTGCGAGGCGGATATAACGAGTAAGAATCCGGTAAAAGTGCGTCGTTTTCTTGAGAATTTCCGTATCGTACGCGAGAAAATGGTCGATATAGAGGAAAAAGACCGCATCCGTAATTTTCAACCGCCTGTTTCCGGTGAAGAAATTATGGCAACATTCGGTCTTCCACCGTCACCGCCTGTCGGAGTGATCAAAGAAGCAATCAAAAATGCGATACTCGACGGCGCGATCCCGAATGAATACGATGCTGCCGTCCGTTTTATGCACAAAAAGGCAGCAGAGATGGGATTTCCCCCCTCCAAAGGCTAAACCTGCCGGCACATAGCCTTTCATAGCTCTGCTCCCGGCGACAATCCGGCGAAGCAGGAATCATCTTTTGCATAAAATGTATGTCGTGAGAGCGGATATTTTTAAACTTACAGACGCCTCAATGGGAACAATTTTTTATGCTACTTCTTCCGTGCGGGGGTATGGGTTAGTTTATTCGGTTGATGCTTTTTACTCCTTTTACGGCCTGAAGTTTTTTGATCAGGACGGTTAGGGTGGAGGTATCGGGGATGATAATGGTAAATGTTCCCTGAAACAGGCCGTCAACCGAATCAATATTGATTGAGCGAAGCGAAACCCGGTTCTCTTTGCTTATTACCGAGGTGATATTGGTGACGATACTAATATCGTCATTTCCTACGATACGCAGTGATACGGTATATCCGCTTGTTCCTTTGCCGCTCCATTCTGCCGGAATGATCCGGTAGCCAAACCGGGTACGCATCTCCGGGGCATTCGGGCAATTCATACGGTGAATTTTTATCCCTTGTGTAGAAACAAAACCGAACACAGAATCTCCATAAATAGGATTACAGCATTTAGCCAGTTTATAGTCGATACCCGTAAGATTCCTGTCGATCAGCAGTATGTCCTGATGCGTAGAAAGTTCTTTTGCCTCTATATTGGCAACATACTCTTCCGCGCTACGTATTTCCGTATGTTCGGAATTTTGATCCTGTTCGACACATTCGTCGATAACCGTATTAATATCCAGCTTTTCATCTGCGATATCGAGATAAAAATCGGTAACCGTTTTATACCCTTTCTTCTTTATATACCGCATTAGTATTGCGTCATCAACCTCGATTTTGCGGTTCTTCATACGGCGTTGGAGTTGTTCTTTGGCCAGGTCGGCGTTTTTTGCATATTCTTCCCTGAGCGCCTGTTTGATTTTTGCCCGGGCCTTAGAGGTAGCGACGAACGAGAGCCAGTCGCGTTTGGGTGTTTGTGCCGGTGATGTGATAACTTCGATCGTATCGCCGTTATTCAACACATACTTTATCGGCACATTTTTCCCGTTCACTTTCCCCGAAACACACCGGCTACCTATTCTGGAATGGATTGCAAAAGCGAAGTCAAGTACGGTTGCACCTTTAGTAAGTTTAATAAGATCGCCATTCGGGGTAAACACATAGATTTCATCCTGATAAAGTTCCATTTTAAACTCTTTCATCAGATCCATTGGTGTCGAGCCTTGTATCTCAAGCACGGCGCGCACGTCCGCCAGAAACTCATCCAGCCCATGTTCTTCCTGTCCTCCTTTATACTTCCAGTGCGCTGCGAGACCTTTTTCGGCGATCTCATCCATTCGTTGCGTACGGATCTGCACTTCCACCCAGCGTTTTTGAGGGCCGAGAACGGTGATATGCAAACTTTCATACCCATTATTTTTCGGTACGGACAACCAGTCGCGCATCCGTTTAGGATTCGGTTGATACATATCCGTAATAATAGAAAAGGTCTGCCAGCAGTCGGAGCGTTCTTTCGTCGCAGGCGAATCCAGTACGATCCGGATCGCAAACAAGTCATAAATCCCTTCAAACTCGACCTTCTGTTTCTTTATCTTATTATTTATCGAGTGAATAGACTTCGTTCGTCCTTTGATTTCAAATGCCAACCCTGCTTCTTCCAGTTTCCTCTTCACCGGCCCGACAAAATTCTCAATATACTCATCGCGCGAACGTTTCGTTTCGTTCAACTTATCCTTAATATAATAATACTGCTTGGGATCCAAATATTTCAGCGCTAAATCCTCCAGTTCGCTTTTTATCTTATACAATCCTAGGCGGTGGGCCAACGGCACATACAGATAAGAAGCTTCCGTAGCCAGTCGCACGCGATCTTTTTCATCAACAATCTCTTTCCCCATACGCATCATACAGAGTCGGTCTGCGATCATAATCAGAATGACGCGCACATCTTCCGCAAAAGAAAAAAGCAAGCGATGAAAATTTTCCGAATTAATAGCCGTGTTGTGCGCATAGAGATCCGATGTTTTAAGTAGCCGGTTAATCATCAGCGACACATCGGAATGGAATACCTTTTCAACTTCCTCTATCGTAACGGCTTTTTTCAAAACGGGGCGATAAAGAATAAGTGCAAGTACGGAGGTACGTTTCAGTCCGACATCTTTTGTTGCGATCAGGGCCGTTTCCACATTCCGCAAAAGCCCGTTAATACCGTTCCGGTCCCGTCCGTAACATTCCATTGCTACAACGGGCTTAAGCAACTGTCGTATTTTGGGTATATCATCCTTCTCAAGCCCTTCCGAGAGGGCGTTAAACAATTCCCTGTATTTAGAGAAAAACAGTCTTTTCTCTTCTTCCGTAAAAAATCTTTCCGTATTCATACTAAAACCTGAATTTGCGTGTAAAAATACGTCTTTTTCTTTTATCCGAATAAAATTCGCACTAAAAAAACAAAGATCCTTCATCAACCAAGGAATGGGAAATTAATAAAGTATAACAGTATCTCCCGCAGGGAGGACACTTTATTAACCGTGTGCTTTAGCATACGGCAACGAACCGGCTCTCTCAAAAGTCCCGCAGGGACGACACTCTATTAACCGTAGGTTTCAACCTACGGAGTAACGCCTGCCGCCCCGTCAAGTCCCGCAGGGACGACACTCTATTAACCGTATGCTTTAGCTTACGGCAGCAGGACAACACAGACCATAAGTCCCGCAGGGACGACACTTGATTAATTGGTTGATAAAATGTCGTCCCGGCGGGACTGATGAGAGAACAGATTCGCTGGGGGCTGTCTCAAAAGGGCGATTTTAAACAATTTACCCCCTTTACAATATATTGTAGAGGGGGTAAAGTTGTAAATTTCGGACTTTTGAGACAGCCCCTTAATAAAGTGTCCTCCCTGCGGGAGATACTGTTATACTTTATTAATTTCCCATTCCTAAGAGGCGCAAATAATTCGCTTTCTATTGATATGTATCACCTGCGGCAAATTAATTTGTTTATTTTTTGAATGTAAGCTTTTTTCTTATCCCGAACTCAAGATAATACGCAACATGCGTTATGCTATACCCGGCATAATTCAGTGATATTATTTTTCCGAAGCGCTTCGTTCCCAGAATGACGGGGCAATGACGGGGCACGGGTTTGTAATGACGCAGTG
>JAIRKN010000043.1 GCA_031260095.1 Tannerella sp.
ACCTGACACGTATAGATATTGAACGTTATCGTGCAATAATCAAAGAATTAGGCATCAGAAAATAACTTTTCTACTGTAAATACAAAATTTTGACATGAAAATGGCCACTGCAATCAATGTATCCGGCCATTTTTTGTTGATATTATGCGCTGTTTGCCGCGTACGATATTCTCTTTTTTTTCAAATCAACCCCATTGTCGCAAACAAAAAAGCGACCGAATCGTAAAAAAGACCCGACAGATTTGGCAAAGACGGTATAATTTCTTTCACTCGTCCAGATAATCTAAAGTTAATGTATTCAGTTTGTTTCTGGTTTCACGCCTATAAGGCAGATGTGTATCCATATAAACGACAAAATTATTTCCGCTGCAAATATAGGATGACAGATATCTGCCCTGTCATTGCGAGGTATGAAGCAGGAAGCAATGACGAGGGAAATCCGTTCGCAATGGGAAGGGCTCCGTCATTGGCAAGACTGCGGAAATGGGGACAGACCTCGTGACAATTTCTCCTTTGCGTTAAAAAGATATTTATCTACCAGAAGAGCCTGAAAAGTAAAAAATTCCGTCTATAACATATTTAAATTAGATGAAGACATACAAAACTTACTCGTTAACCATGCCTGTTATTCACCTTTTGAAATTCAACCGGCGAATTTTATAGTATACATCTTCTATGCTTTCCTTAAAAACGCTTTGAAACCTTCGAAATCTTTTCCGAGCGGGATACTCTTTTTTTTACCCTTCATGAACTTCTGTAGTTTGAGCGGAATTTCAATGCCGGCATTCAGAATCAGATCGACGGTTTCCTTGAATTTGGCGGGATGAGCGGTTTCGAGGAACAGGCCGGTTTCAGCCGGTTTCAGCCGGTAGTCGGTTAAAGCCTGATAAGCGCAGGCGCCGTGCGGATCTAACAGATACCGGTGGGTCGTGTATACGTGGCGCATGGTATCGGCAATTTGCTCATTTGTGTATCTGTAACCGGAGATCAGCGAGGCGATCTGTTCGTGGCTGTTCCCGAACAGATCAAGGATTCGGGCGAAATTGCTCGGATCGCCGACATCCATGGCGTTGGCATACGTTTCGACCGATGGACGCGGGTTGTACCGACCTGTTTTAAGGTATTCGAAGAATACGTCATTGCGGTTATTCGCGGCTATGAAATGTTTGATCGGAAGTCCCATTTTGTAGGCGAAGAGTCCGGCCGTTATATTCCCGAAATTACCGCTCGGCACACATACGATCAGTTCGTCCGCTTTTCCCTCCCTGTCTAATTGCGCGTAAGCATTGAAATAATAGAAAGCTTGCGGCAGGAACCGGGCTACATTAATCGAATTGGCGGATGTTAACGGTATATGACGGTTTAATTCACGGTCCATAAAGGCCGCTTTTACCAAGGCCTGGCAATCGTCAAATGTGCCCTCAATTTCAAGGGCGGTAATGTTTTTTCCGAGTGTCGTAAACTGACATTCCTGTATCGGACTGACTTTTCCTTTCGGATAAAGCACAAATACATGTATGCCGGGAACGCCTAAAAACCCATTGGCTACGGCGCCTCCCGTGTCACCCGATGTGGCGACAAGCACATTCACCTCCCTGTTTAACCCTTTACGCCGGATAAAATAACCGGACAGGCGCGCCATGAAACGTGCACCGACATCTTTGAAGGCAAGCGTAGGGCCATGAAATAATTCCAGCGTATATATGTTGTCATTCACATGTACCACCGGCGTTTCAAACGAGAGTGTATCATAGACGATCTCGCGTAACGCTTGCGAGTCCATGTCTTCGCCGAAAAACGCCTGCGCGACTATGTCCGCAATCTCCCGAAACGATTTGTCTTTCATTGATGCGATCACGTTTTTGTCGATAACGGGAATCCGCTCCGGCATATAAAGACCTTTGTCGCCTGCAAGACTTTTGATAACCACTTCTTCCAAACCGGCCAAAGGCGCTTGTTTATTGGTACTATAGTATTTCATTTGTTGTTGAATCATTAAAAGGGTAAAACACTTTCTACAAGAAAACTGCATTGTTTATTCCGGGAAACGCGGTGCATTTTTTTAACGAAAGGGGAAAAACTTCTCTTATCCGTTACGCGCTTCATACTTACCGGATGTTAGCAATGGAAATGATATCGGCAAAAACGCCGGCTGCGGTCACATCTGCTCCGGCCCCATATCCTTTGATAATCATCGGATAATCGTGGTAACGCTCCGTTGAGATCATGATGATGTTATTGCTGCCTTCCAACTCATAGAACGGATGACGGCTACCGACTTCCATTAGTCCGACTTCGCATACCCCATTGTCCATGCTCGCGACAAAGCGCAAGCGTTTGTCTTTTGCCGCTAATTTCTTGCGTTTTTCTTCAAATTCCGCATCCAGTTCTGCGATATGTTCCCAGAAATCGCCGGTTGTACCGTTGAAATATTTTTGCGGAATGAACGGGTTCGTCCTGACGTCTTTTTGCTCTACCGGATATCCGGCTTCGCGGGCGAGGATGACGAGTTTGCGCAACACATCCTCGCCACTCAGGTCAATCCGCGGATCCGGCTCGGCGTAGCGCGCGTCGACCGCCATTTTTATCGCCTTGCTCAAGGGCACGTCTTCGCTGATGGTGTTGAATATGAAATTTACCGTACCCGACAGTACGGCCTCAAGTTTCAGGATATGGTCGCCACTGTTTATAAGGTCGTTCATCGTGTTGATGATCGGCAGCCCGGCTCCGACGTTGGTTTCGAACAGGAATTTTATGCCTCGCTTGCGCGCCGTTTCCTTCAACATCCGGTAATTTTTGTAGGAGGAGGAAGCGGCGATCTTGTTGGCCGCAACGATTGAAATGTTTTTATTGAGAAGCGCCTCGTACAATCCGGCGATCTGCTTGCTGGACGTACAGTCGATGAAGACGGAATTAAAGATGTTCATTTTGATGATTTCATCGCGAAGCAGTGTGGGCGACGATTCGGCACCGTTTCCTTTGAGTTCTCCGATGCACGTCGCAAAGTCCAGTCCTTCCCGGCGCATCAGCATACGTGTTGAATCGGCGATGCCGACGACGTTTAACTTTACGCCGTTTTGCTTCATCAGTTTTTCCTGTTGAAGCTTGATTTGTTCCAGCAAATGTCCGCCCACGGTTCCGACGCCGACCAGGAATAAATTCAGCATCTTATATTCGGAGAGAAAAAACGAATCGTGTATGGAGTTTAACGCCTTGCGCAGAAATTCGAGTTTGATCACAAAGGATATATTCGTTTCGGAAGCGCCCTGGGCACAAGCGATCACACTGATGCCGGCGCGTCCGAGCGTACCGAACAGTTTTCCCGCAATACCTGGAGTCCGTTTCATGTTTTCACCTACAATGGCCACAGTAGCCAGGTCTTTTTCGGCCATAATATCTTCGATCTCGCCTCTTGAACGTTCCGGTGCGAACTCTTCGTTCAGTACTTCCACTGCCAGCGGCGCATCTTCATTTTTTACGGCAAACGTTGTATTGTTTTCCGAACTTGCCTGCGATACCATGAATACACTGATCCTGTTTTCTGCCAGCGTACGGAAGATCCGGTAGTTCACGCCAATAACCCCTACCATACCTAATCCCTGTACGGTCACAAGGCAGGTATCGTTTATGGAGGATATTCCTTTTATGATCGCCTTCTTTTCATTTTTCGCCTCTCTCTTTTCGGATTCTTTGGAAATGTAGGTTCCCGGCGCCTTCGGATTGAATGTATTGCATACTTTGATCGGGATATTCTTATGAAAAACCGGGTATATGGTGGGCGGATAAATTACTTTTGCTCCGAAGTTACAAAGTTCCATGGCTTCTGTAAAAGACAAATATTCGATTACATAAGCGGAATTAATTACGCGCGGGTCTGCCGTCATAAACCCGTCGACATCCGTCCAGATTTCAAGAATAGAAGCATCCAGCGCGGCAGCGAGAATAGAGGCCGTGTAATCCGAACCGCCCCGTCCCAGATTGGTCACTTCGCCATCTTCTATGCTTGATGATATGAACCCCGGAACTAATGCGACTTTGGGTACGGGTTTAAACGTTTTCCTTATCAGGAAGTTCGTCCGGTCAAAATCAACGACATGCTTATTGAATTGCCGGTGTGTTTTTATAAACTCACGCGAATCATATAGCTCTGCATTATTAATCACGTTAGATACAATAATAGAAGAGAGTCTTTCCCCATAACTTACGATCGCGTCGGAGGTTTTGGCTGAGAGATCTTTTATCAGGAATACGCCGCGGTAAATATTTTCAAGTTCGTCCAATGTTTCCAGTATCTTTTTCATGACCGGAGCCTGTTTGGATTTTGGAATCACTCCCTCTACAATAGATTTATGCCGCACAACCATTTCGGAAAATTCTTTTTTATAAGATTTTTCACCATTCGAGGCCAGTTTTGATGTGTTCAACAGGTTGTCTGTTATACCCCCAAGAGCGGATACGACAACGATTACAGGCTCATCAACAGCCTCTACTATTTTCTTAACGCTTAAGATACTATCCACGGAACCTACGGATGTTCCGCCGAATTTCAATACTTTCATTCTTTAACTCTGTATTACGATAAATACTAAAAATGCTTATTTCAAGGGGCAAAGATAAATATTTCCGGCAAAAAACAGGAGGTGTATGCAATTATAATTTTTCAAATGCAAACGTATCTACCTGTTTTCGTTCGTTTGAACTTCTTCTTTAAAAGGGAAAACCTTTTGCAATCCATAGATAATAATACCGAACAATAGCATAAATATAAATATCCCCGCCATACCGGCGCCCATAATTTTTAATGCGGCATAAAAAGTTGTCGTTTCCATACACTCAATGATTATAAAAAAGAAGGAACTAAAGATAAGATCAGGCCCCCGGCATTGACCGAACCGATTTGTCCGGATACATTGGCGCTAACGGCCGGCATTAAGAGGTAATTTCTACTGTCGGCCTCCAGTCCCATACGGTGAATGACCCTGGCGGACATCGGAAACGCCGAGATTCCTGCAGCGCCAATCATTGGATTTATCCTATATTTCTGACTTAAGAACAGATTCAATATCTTGGCAAAAATCACTCCGCCTGCCGTATCCATGATAAATGCAACCAAACCGAGCAGAATAATATAAAGCGTTTTTACATTGATAAACTGTTCGGCCGTCATCGTAAACGAAATTGTGACGCCAAGAAGGATCGTAACAAGGCTGGAAAGCTCATTTTGTGCGGAAAGGGAGAGTTTTTGCAGTACGCCGCACTCGCGAATCAGATTGCCGAACATCAGGAATCCTATCAGGGAAACAGAGCTGGGCGCGATAATACCGGCAACAAGTGTCACGAGGATAGGGAAAAGAATCAATGTAACTTTAGATACCGGTTTCTGACTTCCTGTTATATGGATAGTCCATTCTTTTTTTGTCGTCAACGCTTTGATGACAGGAGGTTGTATGATTGGCACCAGCGCCATGTATGAGTATGCGGCTACGGATATCGGCCCCAGCAGGTCTTCTGCAAATTTTGATGCCACATAGATGGATGTCGGCCCGTCAGCCGCGCCTATGATCCCAATGGACGCCGCCTCTTTCAGGTCAAACCCGAACAGGGTAGCAAGGCATATCGTAAAGAAAATCCCGAATTGAGCAGCCGCCCCAAATAAAAGTAACAGGGGATTCCGGAAAAGGGCACTGAAATCAATCATAGCGCCTATTGCGATAAAAATCAATAAAGGGAAAATCTCCGTTTTAATGCCTGCATTGAAAAATACCGTCAATGCACCCTCCGGTCCGATAGCGGACGACAAGGGAATGTTCGCCA
>JAIRKN010000104.1 GCA_031260095.1 Tannerella sp.
ATATGATTATATATCACACGACATTTCATTTACCGGATGAGATCTACCGGAGAGGGTTGGAGTATCTCAAGACAAGTTATATACCGGCAGCAACACGTAGCGGAATACTTCATTCTCCGAAAATGCAGCGCATCCTGAATGAAGAAAATGAAGGTAACGGCGTTAGTTTATCGGTACAATTTTCGGTTGAAGATACAAAATGTCTTGAAGAGTGGATGAGTAAAGAAGGGATCCGGTTGCGGAAAAATATGACGGAAAAGTTTCGGGATCAGATTGCCGGGTTTTCTACGTTGTTAGAAGAGATGGAACTTTAACCCGTTTTAGTAAATGAATAAAGAACGTATTATATTAGGTATAGATCCCGGAACGATTGTGATGGGGTATGGTATTTTGCTCATTGCATCTAAAAAGCCTCAGCTTGTGACGATGGGAGTGCTTAAGTTGAATAAGTATGAGAATCATTATCTCCGGCTTCAACATATTTTTGAGCGGGTGACGCAGTTTATCGATTCTTATCATCCCGACGAACTTGCCATTGAAGCGCCTTTTTTTGGTAAGAATGTCCAGAGTATGCTGAAATTAGGTCGTGCACAGGGAGTTGCCATCGCAGCTGCTCTTAGTCGCAATATTCCTATCTGTGAATATGCCCCGCTGAAAATAAAGATGGCCATAACAGGTAACGGACAAGCTTCAAAAGAACAGGTTGCCGGGATGTTACAGCGGATATTGCACATCCCGGATGAAAATATGTTGCCGCAACTTGATGCGACCGACGGGCTTGCCGCCGCTTTTTGCCATTATCTGGAGACCAGCAAGCCGAAGTTTGATAAAACATATTCCGGGTGGAAGGATTTTATCGCTAAAAATCCGGGTAAGGTACGATAGTAAATCTTCCGTTTTTTCAGTATTCGGACTTTGTAAATAAAAGCCGGCTTTCGTCCCCTTCGTGAGAAAGCCGGCTTTCGTTTGTTATCCTAATATCTGAATTTGAAGTAAATTTGTCACACTACGCCTTGCGCTATCATAGCCTTTGCCACTTTCATGAATCCGGCGATGTTGGCTCCTTTCACGTAGTTTATATAATTGCCTTCGCGTCCGTGTTCCACACATTGGCGGTGGATGTCGCTCATGATCCGGTGTAACTTGTCGTCGACTTCGTCCGGCGTCCATGATATGTGCATGGAATTTTGCATCATTTCAAGTCCCGATGTAGCCACCCCTCCCGCATTAACGGCCTTGCCGGGGGCGAATAATATTTTATTATGCAGGAACGTATCGACAGCTTCAGCCGTGCATCCCATGTTTGATATTTCCGCTACACATTTTACGCCGTTTTGTATTAGTTTGTTTGCATCGGAAGCATCGAGTTCGTTCTGTGTAGCGCAAGGCAGAGCGATATCTGTTTTCTGTTCCCACGGACGTTTGCCGGGGACAAATCCGGCGCCACCGAATTTGTCGGCATAGGGAGCGACGATATCTTCGCCGGAAGCGCGGAGTTCGAGCATATAATCAATTTTTTTTTCGCAGATGCCGTCCGGATCGTAGATGTATCCATCCGGCCCGGAAATAGTGATGACTTTGGCGCCAAACTCCGTAGCTTTGATAGCCGCACCCCAGGCCACATTCCCGAAACCGGACAAGGCGATGGTCTTGCCTTTCAATTCCATTCCGTGCTCCTGCATCATCCTGTTGACAAAATACAAACCTCCGAATCCAGTTGCTTCCGGACGCAGGATAGAGCCTCCGTATTCAATCCCTTTGCCGGTAATCGTCCCGGTATTCTCACCGGCAAGTTTTTTATACATACCATATAAATACCCTATTTCGCGTCCTCCTACGCCGATGTCTCCTGCCGGAACATCCGTGTCCGGGCCGATATTGCGCCACAGTTCCAACATGAACGCCCTGCAGAAACGCATGATTTCGGCGTCGCTCCGTCCTCGTATGGAGAAGTCGGATCCACCTTTTCCACCACCCATAGGCAGCGTGGTAAGCGCATTTTTAAAAGTCTGTTCGAACGCCAGAAATTTCAGTATTGACAAGTTTACCGAGGCGTGGAAACGTAATCCTCCTTTATAAGGGCCGATCGCATTATTGAATTGCACACGGTACCCGAGATTCACGTGAATCTCTCCCTGATCGTCGATCCAGGGAACGCGAAAGGTGATGATTCGGTCAGGCTCGACGAGCCGTTCTATTATTTTTGCTTTTTCAAATTCAGGATGTTCGTTGTATACATCTTCTATACTCGTCAAAACTTCTTCGACGGCTTGCATGTATTCCTTTTCTCCGGGATGTTTTGTTTCTAAAGAAGCTAATACTTGTTCCCTTTTCATCGCTTTTCGATGCGTTATTTAAAAACTTGAGTCATCGGACGACCAATCCATACCTGCGGTTGTTTCAGTTCAAAAATGCAGGCAATCGTTGATGCAATGTCGAACTGCATCATGCTTTCGTCGAAGAGCAATCCTTTTTTTATGTTTTTGCCACTGATGATAAACGGCGTTTCCATTTCCTGCATGGTTTTAGCTCCATGCCCTTTGTTTATTCCTCCATGGTCGGATGTGACGATGAAAATAGTCTCATCATAAAAGCCGGCTTTCTTAACCGCTTCTATGATTTTCCCGATATATCCGTCCAGCCGGGCGAGGGTCGCGTAATATCCGGGCGTGTCGTGACCGTCCTCATGTCCGGCATGATCCGGTTCGTCAAATATGATTGCGGCAAATACAGGCTTTTTCTCAGTAATATATTTGACTGCCATGTCGCATAAGCCTTCCGGCACGACCGTATAATCAGGCGATTGTTTGTGGTAGTTAAGCGATAACGTGTCCACCAGATATTTTATCCCTTCCCAGTCGTAAATACAACCGACTTCCGCGTCCGGGTTTTTATCCCTGAACAGTTGAAATATGGTTGGGAAGATATTGTTTTTCGCTATTACGCGCGAAGGCAAATCCGGCGTTTTTGATCCCCATTCCGTGTATCCGTGCAGTTCCGGCCCTGCTCCCATAAACATGGATGCCCAGTTTACGGCGCTTGACGAAGGTAATACCGCGCGTTTTTTGAGCGTATACGCTCCTTCTTTCGCTAATTTTTTCACATTCGGCATTTCGGCTTTTTCATAACTATAAGATCCCCATCCGTCAAGCCCAATAAAAATTACATGTCCGGCTTTTTCTTTTTCACAGGCTGTCATGCCGTTTTCTTTTGCACAGACTGTCATGCCGATAACGGCAACAGTAAATAAAATCGCAACAATCGCTTTTGTACATAGTTTCATAACTTATATCTATTTAAATTTAACAATAAAAATCATATATAACGAATCAGGCATGTCATTAACGGCTGATTGGCCGGCGATTATCCGAAATATTAACCGTCCATTTGCAGGCTTTGCCGTTTCACAATAAACCGGCGGCGAAGATAATGAATTTATTCTTTTATTCCTTATTTCCAATTCCTGCTATAAAACATAGTTTATAAACAGATATGTGCAGGGCGCAAGTTTCGTTAATTATTCCGTATTTTGCAGCAACTTATTCATAAAGATATTCTAAAATTAATATTAATATTTCAAACATTTAATCATCATGAAAGTTTATCAAACAAGTGAAATTAAGAACATTTCTATTTTGGGAAGTTCAGGTACCGGGAAAACCACCCTTGCAGAAGCGATGCTTTACGAGGGTGGTGTTATAAAACGTCGCGGATCCGTAAAAAACGGATCTACGGTTTGTGATTATTTTCCGGTAGAGAAAGAATATGGATATTCTGTTTTCTCTACCGTTTTTAGTGTAGAATGGAATGGTTTGAAACTGAACTTCATTGATTGTCCGGGTTCGGATGACTTTATTGGGGGGGCTGTTTCGGCATTGAATGTTACGGATACCGCATTGATGATTATCAATGCTCAGCATGGCGTTGAAGTAGGTACCATCAATCAATTTCGTTATACGGAACAATTTCATAAACCGGTGATCTTTGTTGTCAATCAGCTTGATAATGATAAGGCGGATTATGAGTCGGCTGTTTCACAGCTAAAGGAAAATTACGGAAGTAAGGTCATACAGATACAATATCCCGTCACATGCGGAACTTCTTTCAATGCTGTGGTGGACGTGCTTAAAATGAAACTTTACCGCTGGAAACCCGAAGGCGGAGTGCCGGAAGTGCTGGAAATTCCCGAAAACGAAGCGGCGAAAGCAGCCGAATTACATCAGTTACTTGTCGAAGCGGCAGCGGAGCATGATGATTCGCTGATGGAGAA
>JAIRKN010000152.1 GCA_031260095.1 Tannerella sp.
ATGAATGAAATCGAAAATTCCGGTATGATTGTTACGGTTGACATCGGTGACGAAACAAGTATTCATCCGCAAAAGAAACGTGAAGTTGGAGAACGCCTTGCATACTGGGCGCTTGGAAATACATACGACCTACCTATAAAATATAAAAGCCCGTATTATAAATCCATGGAAACGGAAGGAGGAAAAATCATTGTCCATTTCGAGGAATGTGACAAAGGTCTTCATAACGGACCGGGAAGAACGGCGCCAATCGTTGGATTCGAAATAGCCGGAGACGATAAGGTATTTCACCCTGCCGAAGCAAAAATCCTTGGCAATAAAGGTTCCCGCGCCATAGAAGTCAGCCACTCCGACGTAAAAAATCCCGTAGCTGTTCGTTATTGCTTCAAAAACTACCAGCCGGGATACCTTTACGACAGTTACGGACTACCTTTGACTCCATTCCGTACGGACGAATGGGATAAATAAATTAGAAACACGTATTCCTGAATTTCGGATGCGCGTTTCTGAATCGGAAAGAGGCTATCTCAAAAGCCGGTTTTTCGTCATTGGTAACTGCGAGGAACAAGACAGGAAGCAATGGATTGCTTTGTCGCTTCGCTACCAATGACAACAATTTCAGGCTTTTGACACATCCTCTTCACGGTATATATCCTAATGGACAAATGGTATGTAAGCCGTAAACGGCTATTTCTTATCCCGAACTCGGGTTAAAGAATTTGAAGGAGTTAGAAAAATGATTCATAAACATGGATTGGCTAATGCTAAAGTTGAAAATATTAATGGAAAAATTCAACATTTCGTCGCTGTTAATTATGGTATAAGATAAAGGTTTTTTCTCGTATCAAACCGTTATATATTTTTCATAGCACCTCAAAAAAAATAATAAAAAAGTCCCGGAAAGAAATCCGGGACTTTTTTACTTAAATCAAAACTTCCGTCTGAGCGGCTTTTTTTTTCATTGTATCTGTCCGAAAGCGGCCACTTCTTCCGCACTCAGCACCCTGTTCCAAATGGCTGTGGCGGCTACGTGAATTTCACTGTCTTCGCCGTCTTCATCGGCAAAAAACAATACGCCGGCAAGATCCAGCGCCAAACGACTGTCTATCTTGGCGGCATCCGCGCTGCCGTCATTGGTGAAAATCTTTTTGCCGTTAAGATAATAGGTGAGTGATTCTCCCAATTTTGCCGTTACAACAACTCTGTACCAGACATTCGGCAAGAATTTGTCTTCTTCCGAAAGGTCGGTATAGACGCCGCCTATACCTAATTCCTTCATGTTACTCCGCAGGAAGAAATCCACATCGTCGGAATTGTTCAGATTCGTTTGATAGAAACAGTAACTTGCGTTTCCTCCCGATAGTTTGAAATCCATCAGGATGGAATACTCATTGACTTTACTCCCTCCACCATTGGCCTCAATGCCGTGTTTGGTCAGGAAATGGCTTCCTGTCGGAATACGAATGGCCTTTTGTCCTGTTATTGGACCATCCACCAGCGAAATTCCACCATACAGGGCTTCTACATCCAACGGTACGGGAGCCGGCGTCAGTGACAACTGGGAATTCATAATCAAAGTGAAGTTAGCCCGTTCAAGGCTTGTATAAGCCGGCTTTACGGTGACGGGAATACTCTTTCGGATCGTACCGGAAACGTTGCTGACAGAGATGACAGCCGTTCCTTCCGAAACGCCGGTGATGACTCCGTTGACAACCGTAGCGACAATGGCATTGTCGGTTTCCCAGCTAATCGCATCCGTCGCATTAGCCGGTACCGGTGTAGCTGTATACGATACGGTTTCCCATACTTTCAGCGTCAGGGGAGATGTATCGACCGTGATATCCGTCAGTTCAACCATGTCTGACACCGATACATCCACAGAAGCCGTGATACCCGTTTCATTCCGGACAGTGATGGTTGCATTACCTTTTCCGACGGCTGTAACCAGTCCGGTAGAAGATACGGTAGCTACGCTTTCATCACTTGATCTCCAGGTAAAATTGATTTCCGTCGCATTCTTCGGCACCAGATTCTGCGTCAACTGCTGCGTCTTGCCGGTCAGCATGTCCAGCGGGCCTGCCGGCGAAAGCGTCATGCTCAACAGCGGTACGGAACGGTTGGGATCAATGCTCACTGTCCCAAGCGAAGCAATTTCATTGTCGGTTAACGGCCTGTCCCAAACAGCTACAGTCGATATGGTAATATCGTTGTCTTCGCCGTCTTCATCGCCAAACAGAACCATACCGGCCGGATCCAGCGCCATACGGTCGTCAAGATTCATCTTGCTGTCGTGGTCGGGATCGGCTGTGTGGATCATTGATCCGTTCAGATATTCTTTCCACGACGTTCCGCATTTGACGGATACAAACCATCGGTACCATGTTTCAGGTTCTACCTGTCCTCCGGCCGAATAATATCCTCCGCTGATACCGATAGAGGTACCTCCGTTGATGAAGATTTCAGCGTCGTCCTGATTATTGATGTCGGTTTGTAGAAGGGTATAATATCTGCCTGTCTGCGAGATCTTGAAATCAATCATTAAAGTGTATTCATTGACTTTACTTCCGCCGCCGTTGGCTGCGAGACCGTGCCGCGCAATGAAATAACTGTACTTTGGTATCACTGCGGCTAAATTGGTTGCCGTGGGGCCTTCCGCGGAAAAACAGGGCGCTCCGGAGCCCTGTTTGGATACATTGTATTCCTCCAAATCGGTGCCAAGCGTGGCCGCCAGGATGTTATCGGGATCATCGAAATGCCAGGACGCTTTTACATCCAGTTCTTCCAGCATTTGTTGCAGTGTAATGACCCGGACTGATACGGGCAGCCTCTTTTGAATAGAGCCGCAGGTCGCAACCAAATGGGTCACCCCGCCATCCCGGCCTTCCACATTTCCTTCGCTTGTAACCGAGGCTATTTCCGGGTTTTCGGAAGTCCAGGTAAACTCAAATTCGCCGGCGTTCCACGGGATAGGCATTGCAATAACATGTGTCCTGTCGCCGGCGTTAAGCCTGACGGTATCGGTAGTGAAAGAAATACCGGTCAAACCGGCATTTTCATTCATGTCATTGACACATCCGGCCATACACCAACCGGATATGCAAATAGCTATGATAATAAAGATTTTCTGTTTCATAATCTTTAGTTTTTTGTAATTAATCGTTTTTCAAATTAGGATTCAATAATACTTCGTCAGTGGGAATCGGCATGAAATAACTTTTTTTGGTAGGAGCGATCGGAATCGACAGTTCCCACGCATGACGTCCCGGCAGGAAAGCATTTTGGGGAATTGCTTTGGCCGCATCTTCCACCAGTTCCAGGCGCTGGAGGTCAAACCAGCGTGAACAATACTCGTTACCGGCAAATTCCCAGCCGCGTTCCACAAAGACGGAATCGGCAAAAGCGGCTCCGTTCAGATTTTCAGGCAGCGGCGTTGTGATGCCGGCACGCTCCCTGACACGTTTCATGCACTGATACGCCAACGCATCGGGTGTACCGGCAGCCCTTGCCTGTGCTTCGGCGTAAGTGAGCAACACTTCGGGATAACGGATCACCCACTGGCTGCGATCGCTGTACCAGTCATCAAACTCCCACATCCTGTCCCATGAGAAATCATCCCTGTCAATCCATTCTTTGGCATAGTAAGGATGACGAAGCGGCATATCTTCCCACTTGACTTCCGATCCGTCCTGAAATTTAAATACAGTAACAAAAGTGGCATCCTTGCGCGGGCCTGCCGGAAATTTGTTGAAGAAATTGATTTCAGCCGCATAATGGTCCCAGCCGCCCATGCCCGTAGGTCTGCCGGCCAGGGGAACCCGGTCATGCCAGTCATCCCAGTCTTCACGCCCGTAAATAATGGCATAAATAACTTCATCATTGATCAACGGACGATTCATCCACAAATCCGCAAAATTATCCAACAGCCTGTATCCGTATTCGGCTTCATGATCAATCACTTCCTTTGCCTTTTCCGCAGCCAGACGATAATATTCCGTACCTCCGTTCACCGGATAGCCCGCCATTGTCAAATAAACGCTTGCCAACATTGACTTTGCCGCCCCTTTGGTAAAGCCTGCCAAAGACCTTGTCGGATGATTGTCCCAGTTGACCGGAAGCCATTCTTCGGCAAATTTCAGGTCTTCCACAATCAACGCATAGATTTCCTCCGGCGACGCTCTCCCAATGGTGTAACTTACGTCGTTGTTTTCTTCCGTAATCAAGGGGATCCCGTTAAAAAGACGCACCAGCCAGAAATAGATGAAAGCTCTTCCGAAATGGGCTTCGGCTGCGGCGCAGTTCAGGTCTTTTTCTGTCATACTGTCTTCCGCTCTCCGGTAATTTTTAAGGAAAGCATTCGCCGTCTTAATCGGTTTCCAGGCGCGATCCCATGCTAATTTAATGCCGGTATTCCCTTCCGATACCGAAAAGGTTTCTACCTGGCTCAATTCTTCACTCAAGAGAGATGTTAACCCGTCATTTCCTGCCAGCAGGAAATCCAGCCGTTCATGATAAGCGGTAAACACATACGTAATGTCTTTATAAACACTTGTAACAAATAAGTCTACTTCTGTTGCATTATTAAAGAAGCTTTCGGGAAACAACTGTCCCCGCGGGTCTTCAGCCAGGAATTGATCGTTGGAACTGCAAGACACGAACCAGCCCATCAGGATGGTTACAACAACTGTTCTTATTTTCATATTTTTCAATTTAATAAAGTAATACATTTATTTAATATTCCAGAGAGAGGCCAAATACCATGGATTTGGAGGTAGGATTGGCAAACCAGTCAACACCTGCATCCGTATCCACACGATTATCCGTAGCTGATGATACTTCAGGATCGAAGCCCTTGTATTTGGTAAAAGTCAGCATATTCACCGCACTCACATAAAACTTGAGGCTCGCAAATTTAAGCACCTGCTTGGGCAAAAGGTAGGCAAGTGTGATATTTCTTACTTTCAAATAACTGGCATCCTGAATCCATTGATCGGAATTAAGCGCCAGTTTGGTCGTTTGGCTACCGGCTTTGGCAAATTTGGCCTGGGGATTATCCAGCGACCACCGGTTACGGCCTTCTTTCAGCGTAACCGTTCTGGAATCGGAAACAACCTCTGCCGCCATTGCATAAGCCAAGTTCAGCACATCACGGCCATGAACGCCTTCTAAAAGGATGTTCAGGTCAAAATTCTTATAGGAGAAATGATTATTGAATCCCCACGTAAATTTGGGGTTGGAACAGCCGAGTATTTCATAATCACCTCCGTCATACTGATAATTGCCGTTTTTATCGTAATAATGATAATCGCCCGGCTGCTGTCCGTACAGGGCGGCTTCTGCCGCTTCGTTCTGCTGCCAGATGCCGAGATAACGGAAACCATACAGACTGCCGATCGGAGACCCCGGAACAATAATAAACGGACTGGAACTGATAATACCGTCGGCATAGATACTTCCCATTAGACGCTCCTGTTCGTCGCCTATGTCTATCACTTTATTGCGGTTGATTGCGCCGTTCAGACTCAAATCCCAGCTAAAGTCCGGACGGGTCATTACCTGGTAATTGACACCGGCTTCAACACCCGTATTGTTCACCTGCCCCAGATTAACCGGTACCGTTCCGCCGCCGTTATACCCGGGAATGGTTTTATTGTTCAGCAGTTTGTCGGTATGCTTGATATAATAATCCAGTGTGAGCGACAGTCTGCCGTTCAGCAGGGTTGCGTCCAAACCGATATCGGTTTGTTTGGATTCTTCCCATTGCAGGTTGGGATTTCCGCCTGCACCTTCCTTATATCCTACGAAAATACTATTAGGTATCCCCCAGGAATATCCACCGCCCGGCGCTGAAACCAGGGGTGAGTAGGACGAATAGGCGCCCACAGCGTCGCTCCCCGTGACACCCCAGCCACCTCTCAACTTCAGATTCTGAAAGATCTCCGTATTATCTTTAAGGAAAGATTCTTCGGAAAGCCTCCAGCTGAACGCAAAGGAGGGGAAATAGCCGAATTGATTGCCGTCGCGGTAGCGGGATGAACCGTCCGCACGATAAGTGCCCGTAAAGTAATACTTTTCACCGTAATTATAATTCAAACGGGCAAAATACGATCGCATCGCGTGGTTTGAATAGGCTGAACTTACATCTTTGGCTGCGGCATTGCCCAGGTTATACCAGCTTACCTGGGGATTTTGCAGGTTATCCCCGGTCGCACTGAAACTCTGTGACTGTGTCTTTGTTTCTTCAAATCCGAGCATGGCGCTCAAATTATGAATTCCGGTAAACGTCTTGCTATATGTCAGGAATGAATTGAGCAACCACACCTGGTTTTCATACGACGACTGGGAGGCATTGGTATACCCCGTCCACTGATACATGGCGGAAGTCAGGTTTCTGTTTCCTCCGGTCGAAAAATTAGTGGAAGCTTTTGCATCGAATACCAAACCGTCTATGATTTTCACTTTCAGGTTTCCTACCAGGCCGGCATTATTGTTGTAGCTTGTCAGTTTTCTTCCGGTAAGCAGCATGATCGGATTGAGGTTTCCTCTTGCTCCATACGTATCATTATACAACGGCGTTACGCCATCCTCTTCATATACCGGTTCGGCGGGCGACCAGATAAGGGCTTCGTAAATCGGGTTACTCGTTTTTCCGCCGCCGCCGCCCGTGGCGCTGTAAGAGCTTTGCCCGTGGCTGGCGCTGGCTTCAATCTGCAACGAAACGCGATCCGTGATGTCCGAATCCACTTTGGCTCTTGCCCAGTAATTGCCACCGGACTTATTATTCAACAGCAGGCCGGTGCCTTCGGAATAAGCGCCCGATATGTAATATTTGGATCTTTTTCCGCCGCCGTTGATACTCAGGTTATAAGTCTGGTTTAACGATTTCCCGAAAATTTCATCTTGCCAGTCCGTACCGCCGCCCTGTCTCAACCATTCCATTTTTTCCTGCGAATAGCTGGAATTACCGACCTGGTTGTTGAATATGGCATATTCCAGCGGATCCATCAAATCATATTTTTGGGGCACCCAGTTTCGCGACCAGGAAGAGGTTACTTTGATTCTCGGCGGCCCGTCCTGTCCGCGTTTGGTGGTAACGATGATCACGCCGTTGGCTCCGCGCGAGCCGTAGATAGCCGTTGCGGAAGCATCCTTCAATACCTCTACCGATTCAACGTCATCCATCAGGTAATTGCCGCCGTAGTTTCCGTCTACTACCCACAAAGGATCATTACTACCCAGAATGGAATTAATCCCGCGGATACGGGTAATGCCCTGACGAACGAGTAATCCGGGAACTCGTCCTTGCAACATCGAATTGCCGATAGGAGGCAAATCCTTAAATGTTTTGGCCGAGATAGAGGTTACCGACCCGGTCAGATCGCGCTTTTTTACCGTACCGTATCCTACTACCACCACTTCCTCCAATGCCTGCGTATCTTCTAACAGACTGACCGCCAGAAAATCGCCGCTTACGGATGAAACGCTTATTTCCTGCGTAATATATCCGATATAAGATATTTGAAGCACGGTATTTTCCGCCACCGTCAACGTGAAATTTCCGTTCACATCGGTCACGGTGCCATTCGCCGGCGCATTTCTCTCTACCACGTTCGCACCGATTACCGGTTCGCCGAAAATGTCCTTCACCGTACCGGTAATTTTCTTTCCGGCTTGCTGCGGCCCGACAACCGTCCCGGGCAGGACTTCCTTTTTCGTAATGATGATGTTAACGCCTTCCACTGCGTAGGCAAGGTCGGTATCGTTGAACAGCCGGTTGAGGACATCGCGTACAGGCATGTTCTTTACCCGGATAGACACCTTACGTTTCAGACTGATATCCGTGTTCGAAACAAAAAGGTAATCCGTCTGACGCTCAATCTCGTCCAACACTTCTCCGAGTAATGCCTGCTGTTTGTTTAGGCTTACTCTTACATTCTGCGAGTTAAAGTTTTCCGCAAAAACGAAACCGGAAAACAATAGCCAAAAATAAATCATTAGTTTCACTGTTCTGTGAATGTGGAAACATTTGGCAATATTCGGCCATACTGTTTCCCCTAAAAAGTTTCTTTTCATAACTTTATAATTGTTTTTCTATTAATAAATAAGTATGTTTCCCTAAATGTACTTGTTATGGATCCGCCAAGCGTTTGCCTGCGCGGACGGTTTATTCTCTCAACTGGAATCTGTTTTCTCATTCATGGTTTGTAATTTTTGAGTTAATAAATATGGATAATCTTTGAATCTTCGTCGCGCTTATAGGTGAAACGAACGTCGTTTTGCAGTACACGGAGGGCATGATCAACACCGTCGGCGATGCGGAGTTTGCCGCGATATCTCAACGTCTTCACCTTACTATCCCCGATAATGATTTGCTGGTCGAAATACTTTTCAAATATGTGCATGATTTCTTCAAACGTATAGTCATCGACCACAATCAGCCCTTCGCGCCAGCGGGACGGATTGGTTTTTATGGGCGATATCCGTAGCGAATCGTTTACCTGTGTGGCCGCTTCGCCGGGTTGAAGGTAAAGCGGCGCGGTGGCGTCCCCTTCCTTGCTGAGGCGCACTTTTCCCGTAAACAGGGCGGTTGAGAAATCCGCTTTGCCGGCATAGGCCTCGACGTTGAAGGTTGTCCCCAGCGCTTCGATTTGATATTTCCCGGTTTTCACGACAAAAGGCTGCTCCTTGCGTTTAGCAACATCGAAATACGCCTCGCCGTCCAGTTCCACGATCCGCGTCTTGCCGCGGAACGTATCCGGATAGCGGATCGTCGAGTTGGAGTTCAGCCATACGCTGCTGCTGTCCGGTAGGGTGAGGAATGCCCTGTTTCCCGGCGGAACATAAAGACTTTGCACAATCGTATCCGCCACCGGCTGAGGACGGTACACGTAGTGGTTGAAAAGATAATTGCTGCCGATCAGCAACAGGATCGCTGCGGCTACTTTCAGCAACGTCCGCACAATGTTTTTCGCACGGGCGGACGGTTGCTGTAGAAAGCCTGTTTCGCTCATCACCACGGAAGCGTCGAAACGGATACGCTCGCAGACGAACGTTTTCCGGTGTGCTTCATCACTTTCCAGCCACTCGTGAATGGCCTCTTTCTGTACCTCGGAGCAGCGCCCCAGGAAATAGCGAACCAGGATATCATGGTTTATTTTCATGTATTTCTTATTTTGTTCTATAAGTAAGAACAACTCAGGCGCTGAAAATCCTAACCGTTAATCGAAAAAACTTTGAAAAAAAACGGCAAGCAGCGGCGAATAGTCTTTTAATTCGTTGAATAAGTGCTGACTGGCCTTATTGATGTGATAGTCGATTTTTGACAGCGAGGTACCCAGTTCGGCGGCGATCTCCTTGCGGGGTCTGCACCGGAAGCGGTGCTGCACGAAAATATAGCGCGTCTGTTCGGGGAGTTCGGCTAGCGTCTGCTTCACAATCCGTTTGATCTCGCCTGTAAATATATCAGCATAATGCTCGTCTTCAAGCGCCATGATACGGGCCTTGACTTCCCAGTCGTGCAGTTCGACACACTGTTTACCGTACTCGGATTCGACCTTCAAATGTTTCAGATGATTCAGACATTTATTTCTTACGGTCAGCAGCATATACCCCAATATATCCGTATCGGGAGGCAGTTTGCTTCTGTTCTCCCAGCAAGACAGGATCGCATCATGCGTAATATCTTCCGCCGCCTGCACATGGTTCACATAATAACAGGCATACCGAAAAAAACGCTTGTAATACGCTGTGTAAAACGTGCCGAAATTTGATTCCGAAAACACTTCGCCGAGTGTTACTTTATTTGCTTCCCCTCCCATGGTATGTGTAAAACCTAAATACGCACACAAGAATTATCTGTAAAATACAAAAAACTGATCTAAATAATTTACTCGACACTTTATTTTGTGTCAGGCGTCACTTGTTGTTGTAAACTTGCACATGGCCGTAAAAGTACAATAAATATTCCAAATCATCACTCCTTTCGGGGGAATTTCTTTTGTGAACGATGAATTTACCCATTCCGGGCGATCTGCTTCGACGGATAAGGATCCTGCCGGGGGGGATCGGTGTAGTGCAGATTCAAACAGTAAACGCAACGGCTGTTTTCTTTGTCTTATAAGTATTTTAAGCCGCAATTTATATCGTTAATTTTACATCCCGTTTTATTATCCGGCTTTAAAATCGTAGCTTTGTATTTCTTTTTAAACCATAAACCAACTGTATATGAAGCTTACATATATCTATCATAGCGGCTACGTCATAGAAGGAGAACGATGTACAATTGTCATCGACTACTATAAAGATTCGCAGGATAAATACATACGCCGTTCTCTTCCCTTTTTTCCGGGGAAATTATACATACTTTCTTCTCATTGGCACCCGGATCATTTCAATAAAGAGATCCTGGAGTGGAAAAGCATCCGTCCGGAGATCCGTTATATTTTCTCGAAAGACATTCTTAAAAAACACCTTGCGTCAAAAGAGGATGCTTCCTTTCTGAACAAGGGAGATCGTTGGCAGGATGAAGACATCCGCATAAAAGCATTCGGCTCTACGGATGTTGGCATATCTTTCCTGATTGAAACGGAAGAAAAAAAGATCTTCCATGCGGGCGACCTGAATAACTGGCATTGGGACGAAGAATCCACACCGGAAGAAATACAGGCCGCCGAACGTCACTTCCTGAAAGAACTAAACCTGCTGGCGAATGAAACAAGGCATCTGGATCTGGCTATGTTTCCCGTCGATTGCCGCCTCGGGAAGAATTATATGCGGGGAGCGGAGCAGTTTGTTGATACGATACGGACACGCGTATTTGCTCCCATGCATTTTGGAGAAACCTACAAAGAGGCCAATGCATTTAAAGGATATGCAGAAAAAGCCGGATGCCAATTTACCGCATGGACAAAAACCGGAGAAAGCCGCACCTTTTGATCCGCTTTATAGCTGCGGGTTGCTGCCTCCTTCGGAAACAGATGATTTTAAAACAATAAATACAATTAAAAAACAATGAAGATAAACAGTAAATTTGATCACTATAACTTTAATGTACGCGATCTCGAAAAAAGCATCACATTCTATGACAAAGCGCTGGGATTGAAAGAAGGCC
>JAIRKN010000207.1 GCA_031260095.1 Tannerella sp.
ACATCCGCGAGAAAAACGTAAACATACTGAACGGAAATGCCGGAGATCTCGAACGGGAATGCCGGGGATCTCGAAAAGGAATGTGCCGACTATGAAGAGCGCATAAAAAAAGCCGGAGGTATTGATCTGTTTCTTGGCGGAATCGGTTCCGATGGACATGTCGCATTCAACGAACCTGGCTCTTCCCTGTCATCCCGCACACGGATAAAATCGCTTACGACGGATACGATCATTGCAAACTCCCGGTTTTTTGGCGGAGACGTTAACAAGGTCCCGAAAACGGCCCTGACGGTAGGTGTAGGTACGGTAATGGATGCCGGGGAAGTGCTGATTGTGGTAAACGGCCATAACAAAGCGCGTGCGTTACAACAGGCTATCGAAGGAGGAATTAACCAGATGTGGACAATAACCGCATTACAGAGCCATCCGAAAGGCATTATTGTCTGCGACGAAGCAGCTTGTTCCGAAATAAAGGTAGGTACGTACAACTACTTCAAAGACATCGAAAAAAACAATCTCAACCCGGAAGTATTATTATAAGCCATAAGGTTTAAATCCAATGATCCGGCGTACTTCATTTAATGTCTCGGATGCGCTCGCGGAAGCTTTTTCCGCACCCATTCGAACTACTTTTTCCAAATAGCCCTCATTGGCTGTCATCTCGTGTATACGCTCTCTGATCGGCGCACAAAAAGCATTGATATCGGCGGCCAGTTGCTTTTTCATATCGCCATACCGGATCTCACATGCGTTATATCTCTCGTTGAAGTAATCATACGTTTCTTTCCCGGAAACAATTTCCATCATCGTAAACAGGTTCTGGATAGCTTCCGGCTTCTCACTGTTTGGCTCCGTCGGACCGGAATCCGTAACGGCACGCATCACTTTCTTATGAATCACTTTCTCGTCGTCAACAAGATAGATCGCATTCCCTTCACTTTTCCCCATTTTACCGGAGCCGTTCAGTCCGGGAACTTTCACGGCTTTTTCAGATAAATGAAACGATGCCGGCTCCGGGAAAAAGTCAACGCCGTAAATATTATTGAAACGGCGTGCAAATTTCCTGGCCATCTCCATATTCTGTTCCTGATCTTTACCCACAGGCACCTTTACGGCCCGGTGTATAATAATATCCGAAGCCATCAGGGTCGGATAGGTCAACAGGCCCGCATTCACATTATCCGGCTGGGCGCGAACTTTCTCCTTAAATGTTGTCACACGTTCAAGCTCGCCGAGATACGCATTCATATTAAGATAAAGATACAGTTCCGCCACTTCGCGCACGTCACTTTGCACATATATTGTAGCCTTTTCGGGATCAAGCCCGCAGGCAAGATATTCGGCCAGTATCGTCTTCACGCTCCGCCCCAGATTCTCAGGATTAGGATGTGTGGTAAGTGAATGCCAATCAGCAATAAAGAAAAAGCAATGATACTCATTCTGCATCTTCAAAAAACTTTTCACCGCACCAAAATAATTACCCAGATGCAAATGACCTGTCGGACGGATCCCGCTCGCTAATATTTCCATATTATTATTATCCTCCTATTTAAAAATCGTGCATATATAGGGCAACTTAAGAGCAATACAAAATAAATACACATAAAAACACAAAACCGGTTCGCAATGACGAAGAGATAAACTACTCCTTCAAAAAAAAAATATTTTTTTCTAAAAAAATTGTTATTTGAAAAAATACATTTATCTTTGGTGCGGATATAATGATTATACTTATTTGAATGTTGAATATGAATGAGTCCGTACAGATAATCGGATTCAAACCTCCGTCTTTCCCGGATGGAGAAAATGCCCATCCCGCAGTTCTGGCCGGATCCCCCAATTTTTTTTGTCTGTGGGGAGGGATAAACATCTTGTTCTCAATCGCTTAAGTATCAAGTCAACTCTTGCCCCGCACATTCTGCGGGGAGGATATTTCCCCTTGATCCTTTCATGTAGCGCCTGCGAAATCCGTAGCGGCGGCCGTCGTGCTGTCGTCCCGGCGTGCGAAGACCCTGTATATATACAGTCGTCTGCCGATGCAATCTCCGGCGCGGCGATTACCTTAAGATCATCCCATCGCGGCATACGCGGCGCATCGGTTGAGATTGTGGGCGACCGCCCCGCAGCTTCGCGAATCGCTTGCCACATTGTGGCAAGCCCCCCTCAGACTCGAAAGGCGTTTGCCACATTGTGGCAAACGCCTCAAAACGAAAAAAGGCCTTTGCTACGGCAGAATCTGCATCCGCAACCCTGCCTGTCGTCCCCGTCACTACAAACACCCATCGCGAAAATTGTTGTCATGCCGGACACACATCCCGTCATGGCGAGGAGCGCAGCGACGCGGCAATCCGATAGCTTCATGCACCTGGATTGCTTCACTTTGTTCGCAATGACGAGTACGGGCGGGTACGCAAGGAAGGGTACGGTGAACGGGTTCGCTGATGACAAACACACAGGACACCCCCTCCCGTCATCCTATATTTGCACTGTGAATAAAAAAGGCGTAAATTTGCGTGATAAAATGAAAAAAGAGTTAAATAACAAAAAAGAGAACCGGAAGTATTCAACAGAAGAAAGGGAAGGAGCAGGATTAATCTCGTCATGGGTACAAAGATACCGTTCGCAAAGTAAATCCCTTTCCCTCTACTGTTGTAACCTTGAACAGTTCTTTAGGCCAATAAGAGCCTGTATTTCAGGATTGATAAGGTACAAACAGTCTTCTTCTGTCTACTTAAAATTAATTTGGTCATGACAAAGATACAAAATTTCACGGGAATAGATGTCAGCAAAAAAAGTTTTGACGTGTCGTACAGAGAAAAAGGAAAAGTGAGGACAAAGAAGTTTACCTACACGGCGGGAAGGCATGGAATCCTGTCTGGAGTTCCTTCCGTTCGGGACGCAGTGTATCCTGGAATCTACCGGTACGTATCATCTGCACCTGGCTACGTTCCTGCATGATCATGGGATCGGTGTAAGTGTGGTAAATCCGCTGTCGGTAAAACGGTTCTCTCAGGCGTTGATGCTGCGCACCAAAACGGACAAAGCCGACAGCCTTTTACTGGTTGAGTACGGAGAAGGGTTTACTCCCTCATTGTGGAAAGTGCCGGAAGCCGGTTATGTGAGAATCCGTCAGTTAATGTGCATGATCGAGGAGTTGACACGGCATGAGGTCGCCCTGAGCAATCAACAGGAAGCCTTCCGCCACAGCGTGGAAGAGGATCCGTTCGTGATGACCGGGTTGGAAGAGGAGATCAAGCACTCGGAAGCACTCCGGAAAGAAGCCGAGCGTCGAATGGAAGCCCTTGCAATTGATTTGGAAAAGGAATCGTTCGAGCATTTGACGGGCATCCCCGGAATCGGCAGGAAGACGGCTGTCGTGCTGCTGGCTGTTACCAGCGGAATGAAGGAGTTCGAATCGGCCAAAGAGTTGAGTTCATATTTTGGACTGTGCCCGCGAATCTATGATTCGGGAAGTTCGGTGAAG
>JAIRKN010000192.1 GCA_031260095.1 Tannerella sp.
AATATACAGTTGGGATAGAGGGTAATAACTGCCGACTGAAACATCGGATTCGCAGGGCTTTCCGTAAAACTTGCTGTTTTTCAAAGAAACTATTCAACCATTTTAAAGCTTTTAACCTCACGTTTTTTTACATCAATTTCGGCTTTGTATGAAGTAGCATACTTTTTACATCACCTCCAAAAAAACTTATGAAGTGATTTTCTAAAAGATTTTTCGCTTCAAAAAAAACTCCGAAGCGATTTTAGGATTAAGATTTATGCTTAAATACATGTTGCTATTATACATAATATAATAATAACGATTAGTATCATAATTGCAAAGGCTTTTAAAGCAGATAATATAAGATCACCAAAAAAACCGATAGGTTTGGGTGGTTTTATGCCGGAATAGTTATTTTCACGTGTATATTCTTTTCCCTCCGAATCAGTAAAATCATCGCTGGAAGGATATATATGTAAAAAAATATCATTTTCCATATCAACTTCTATTTCATTACCATTATTATTTCTAATAAAACATCGTCCATTTGGTTTTCCTGCACTAAATTTTCCAAACAATATATATTCATTTGGACGAAAATAAATTCCATCTCCATCTAAATCATCATCTTTCCAGTCTCCGACATACATTGTATCATCATTCCAGATGAAATAACCGAAACCATGCTTTTTTTCATCTTTCATACATCCGAAATAAAAACCATTCGGGTATTCATCCATTATAAAAGAATCGTAGTGACTGTTTTCGCACGGATTTAAATAAAAAGCAAGATCTTCTTTTCTATGTGCACAGCATCCTTGCATCGGCAGTTCTAATGCCCGCCGCATCCGGCGCCTTATTTCAAGTATTTCCTTTTCGTATTTCATCTTAAATGTATCCCTCTTTAAAATTATACAAAAGGATGATGACGGCATCAAAGGCGTTTTTCTTCGAATCTTTGATTTCCATTGTCGTTTTCATCTCCACTTTGGCAATCCCGCGCAGGTTGAGGATAGACTGTAACTTCACTCGCAGCCGTATCTCACTGTCGACAAGAACAGGCTGACTGAATCGCAGCTTTTCTATTCCGTAATTGATCAGTGACTTTGTATTATTCACCTGTGCAATCTGTTCCCAGAGGTAAGGTAAGACGGATAACGTCAGATAGCCGTGTGCGATTGTGCTTTTGAAAGGACTTTCCGTCTTTGCTTTTTCCACGTCGACGTGAATCCATTGATGATCCAGTGTCGCATCTGCAAACAGGTTTACTTGCTCCTGTGTGATCTTCAGATACTCTGATATGCCGATCTCTTTACCCGTGTATGCCTCAAACTCTTTAAAATTGTTTATTATTACCATTCTATTTATTTTAATTGATTTATATCCTTATATATAATAATGTACAAAATTAATACTAAATTTTTCAAATAACACGTATAGATAGAAAAAAATGCTATCTTTGCCATAAATTTTTAGAAATAGTATGTATCATGGAGAAAAATCATTTTGAATTAGACATCGAGAAGCTTAAAGACATAGCTTTGTCGCTTCAATCGAAAGTAGAAACTGGCTTAAAGGAGGAGAATACGGAGATCCTTTGTATACCGACTTATATTGTACCCAAAACGACCGGTATCAACGGGAAGGCATTGGTGCTCGACCTGGGCGGGACGAACTACCGCGTGGCAACCGTCTACCTGGCAGACGGAAAGACAACTATACACCCAGAAAACGGCTGGAAAAAAGATCTGAGTATCATGCGATCTCCCGGTTTCACGCGCGACGACCTGCACCGTGAACAGGCCGATCCGATCCTAGAAATAAAACGCGACGAAGAAATGCCCATCGGATATTGTTTTTCTTACAGCGCCGAATCGCAGACCAATGGCGATGTCAAACTGCTGTACTGGACAAAGGGTGTGCATATCGACGAAATGAAGGGCCAGCCTGTGGGTCGTCCCCTGCTGGAGTACCTCAACATGGTTACTATACCCGGATTTACGGATATCAAAGTAATAAACGATACCGTCGCCAGCCTGTTTGCCGGACTTGCAGACGGCGAATATGACGCTTACATCGGACTGATTGTCGGCACCGGCACCAACATGGCAACTTTCATCGACACCAACCGGATCCCTAAAATCGATCCTTCGTTCCGAGGCAAAGGTCTGATCCCAATAAATCTGGAGTCAGGCAACTTTCACCCACCGCACCTTACGGATATCGACGAGCGAGTAGACGCACAAACTGATTCAAAAGGTACTCAACGCTTCGAAAAAGCAGTTTCCGGCATGTATCTGGGCGACATCCTCAGGGCTGTATTTCCGTCCGACGAATTTGAAGAAAACTTTGATGCGCGAAAACTGACAAGTATCCTGAACTATCCCGACATCTACAAGGAAAAATACGTAAAGGTAGCCAACTGGATATATGAACGTTCCGCCCGATTGACCGCCGCTTCATTAGCCGGACTAATCCTGGTACTGTCATCCCACAACCCGTCCGTAAAAACAGTCAAATTAGTAGCCGAGGGCAGCCTATTCTGGAGCAAACACAAAAACGGATCCGACTACAAAGACCTGGTACTCGAAGAACTCCACCGCCTGTTAGGAGAATTGCAACTCGCCCACATCGAGATCGCAATCCGCCCCATAGAAAACGCAAACCTAACCGGTTCCGCCATCGCCGCCCTGTCATAACCTCCTCAAAAAGCCATTCCGCCCACAAGCGGAGAACAAAAAGTGCGCGCTACCCCAACAGGTAGCGCGCACTTTTTACCCTCGCCGGCAGCTCCCTTCTCATTTACCCTCACCGCCCTGTCATAGCCTCCTCAAACAGCCATTCATTCATAATGACGTGGACAGACAAATTTGCAATAACGCAGACGAACAAGTTACTAATAACAAATATGGGTAGATATACCGACAAAAAGACTGCTCGCCTTCTTATTATTGCAAGGAGAATAGCGACGTGGCAATACAGCACCTGGATGCGCCTGGATTGCTTCAC